>JAPKDT010000103.1 GCA_028822475.1 SAR324 cluster bacterium | reverse complement strand
CAAAAGGCATAAACCGTAACTTCACATTCTTTCTGTCAGGCAGTGAACATGCTTTTGTTATCCCTGAATGATCTTTGATGGCATCCTCATCTGCAGGAATAACTAACATGTTCCTCCATTCACCCCCTAAAACTTTAGTTGAACTAAGCTCGTTTGTTGTAATAAAAAGAATTAATCTGGGCTTCAAAATTAAAAATATCCAAACATTTAAGGGAGCGAAACAATGGGTTCATTGTCAGTAACAGAGACTGTGGAAAATCTTCTCAAAGCAAGCACTCCAATATCAGCAAGATTCCAGATTAAAGATTCGAGAATCGAGAATCGAGAATTCTTGCTCTGCAAGGTAGTACAGAATAAATTTCTTTTATTTCCTAAACAGCAAATTTTTTCTAAAGAAATTTTCTGGGCTGCCGATAAATTAAGAACTGCATAAAATCCATTGAATATTTTGTGTGCAGAACTATTAACAGTTAAAGAAAAATAACTGGGTGCCGATAAGAGTTCAAGCGAACCTTTTTGTCAGCACACTGGAAGTAAAACTACATGGCATTGCGAGTCAACTCAAATATAGCAGCACTGAACGCGCTGAGACACCTGCAGAAGACTGAGCGGGAATTGGGTCAAAACCTGGAGCGTTTGTCTTCCGGGCGGAAACTCAATCATGCTGCTGATGGACCTGCGTCTCTAGTGATTTCTGAACAGATGAAAACTCAGATATCAGGGCTTGGACAAGCAATTGTTAACTCAGAATCGTCTATTTCAATGATTCAAACCACAGAAGGTGCCTTAAATGAAGTGAGCAACATGTTAATTAATTTACGCCAATTGGCGGTACATGCAGCAAACGAAGGTACTAATGACGAAAAAATTCTGCAGGCTGATCAGAATGAAGTGGAAAACATCCTCTCTACTTTAAAAAATATTTCACGTAACACTCAGTTTGGTACACGAACATTGCTAGACGGTAGTAATTCCGCAACAGGAGTTGCTGTTGGAGATGGTTTAGAATTTGTTTCTGCTTCAGAAGGTTCAAAGTCTACGGCAGCAGACGGTTTCAAAGTAAATATAACTCAGGTCGCGACACGCTCAATGGCCATTGGAACACGCAGATTGAGTCTGCAGGATGTTTCATCAACTGATCCAAACAACTCGATTTCATTTGTGATCAATGAAGGTGGACGTACAGTTTCAATCGATCTGAAAAACAACAACGATTTACGGCAGACAATTGAAAAACTCGTCATTTCAGCCCAACGCAACGGAACTCCGGAAGCAAAACTGAGAACGGAACGCGCCATTCAGCAGTTGATCGCACATGAAATGCAAAGAGTGACAGACCAAGCAGGGATGGAACTGGAAGTTTTTATTTATCGTCCATCAGACAATTTAGGACCCTTTCTGGAAAACTTCGATACCTTGAATGATGCCCTGAAAGAGATAGCGAGAACACCTGGTGAAATCACGGAATTTGGCACAGGAATGGATGAAGTTATCGTCTTGAGGCATCGTCAGTTCGGTAGTGATCCCGGCTTTACTGTTTCCTCAACTTTGGATAACTATTTTTCTGCGGATACAAAAGCTCATGAAGCAGTTTATGCTCTTTCCGGTCGTGATGTGGAAGGCACAATCGGCGGATTTCCGGAGGTCAGTGCAGGCGGAGTTGCTATGGGACGCGGGCAGTTACTCACAGGTGCTCCTGGTTCAGAAGCCGATGGAATAACCTTGAAGTATGGTGAAACAACTGATGATGTAATTTACGAAATTTTTAATCGTACCGATAACCGTTTTACCGGTTTGCTCAAACGTGAACAAGACAATGAGATCTTGGTTGGCGAGGATATTGACGGTTTTGTACATGTTTCACAAAATTCTCTTGTTTTTCAAATTGGTCCGAATCAAGGACAATCACGGCGTTTTTCGGTTGACAGTATTGATCCGGAACAACTTGCAAATAGAGTCGAAAACGATAGTAAATTCCAAAGTTTAGCAGAAATTGATCTGCTGGATTCAGATGCTGCACAAGATTCCCTGATGCTGATTGATCAGGCAATTGATGATGTTTCCACGATGCGTGGTAACTTAGGTTCATTCCAGAAAAATGCACTTGAGGCAAATTTACACAGTTTGCGTGTTTCAAAGGAAAACCTGACTGCTTCAGAATCTCTGCTAGCAGATACAGATATGGCTCAAGAGATGAGTTCGCTGGTCAAGAATCAAATCCTGCTTTCTGCCGGAACAGCAATGTTGGCGCAGGCCAATCAGGTTCCTCAGTCCGTTTTACAGTTACTGAATTCAAACGGCTAATTGGAATGTTTTTTGAAATGATTTCTAACGAGCGGTTCGCTTTGAACCGTCAAAATAGAAATCTATTTTATATCAGATAGTTGACTAAATTCAACTAGGCAAATAACTGCCTATTTTTCCGGAAAATGTTCCGGTAGTCGACAAAACTGCTAGCTTCAAAAAACGGAACCGTCTTGGCAGAACTAAATCCGAACGCTGTTACTGGATTAGGCTCAAAACTGAATACGAGGGAGATCGTCGATCGCTTTATGGCAATCGAGCAGCGTCGTATTAAACCTGTTGAAGCCCGTAAAGAACAGAAGGTAAGCGAGTTAGAGGCTTGGGAATCTGTGAAATCGGAGTTGAATAAACTCCAGAGTGTAACCGAGGCGCTGGATAAATTTGAAGTCTGGGAGGCTCGTAAAGTAGAGACTAGTGATGCGGATGTAGTAGTGCCAACAGCACGTAAAGATTCTGTACCGGGTAGACACACAATTATCGTGGAGTCGGTTGCCTTATCGCATCAAATAACTTCTCAGGGATTTGAGGGTGACAGCTCACGCATCGGCACCGGAAAAGTGCAGATCAAAGTTGGAGACGATGAGGAAGAGTCGGCAGTCACGATCAATCTTGCTGAAGGTAAAGATACTCTCTCGGACCTGAAACGGGCAATCAACAATTCGGACGCGAATGTGGAAGCCTTCATCGCCAAAACACATGGTGATAATCCCTATCGTTTGCTGCTTACCAGTAATGTAAAAGGTGAACAGGGACGAATTGATATTGACGTAAATCTTCAGGGCGGTGAAGTTGGAGCGCCGAATTACGAAAATACATTTGAAAAAACAGCGAACTGGAATGGCTTTAACGTAAAACCGCCTGAACCGACTGGAGGTACGGGATTTGGTGGTTCAACCAACATAGTTGAAATAGGCGGTGCCTACAACGGAGAAGAGGATAACGTCTTTACATTTCAGGTAGCCCGAGCCGGAATAATACCTTCTGACTCCGGTGTACTCATCGGCTGGAAGGACAAGAACGGTAGAGAAGGTGAAATAGAAATCAATAAATTTAATTATATTCCGGGAACTGCTCTCGAAGTTACTGACGGATTAAAATTATTGATAAGTGATGGTGAAGTGGTTGCAGGTGATACCTTTACAGTAGATGTTGCTGCGGAAAAATCTGATTTACTCTGGTGGATGAGTGACGCTCAGCGCGCACCTAAGATTTCACAACCCTCTGACTGGAGCAGTAAGGCATCAGAAGGTGGAGTCAGAGTAGTTGGTACTTACGACGGACTTGAGGATGATACGGTCGTTTTTAGAGTTGAAGGCAATGGACAGGTCGGAGGACCAAGTCCGCTTAAACTGCATTACGAATTCTCTGAGAGTGGAGAAAAAGGTTCTGTCAATATAGGTCATCCGTATTTGGGAGATGTTGGTAAAAAGGACGGTCCATTTAATAAAGCTACCGCTTTTGATTCAGTAGATGGTGAAGAGCTTTTCGATTTGGAGTTCAGTAAATCGGGCAAGCGTGATCCAAAACGTTTACCTCTGGGGCACGGTTTATTTATTGAGGTGAACCCCAGCGTTTTACGGGACGGCGATACAACTGATGTGGATCTAGTCGCACCGACTTCAATTGATATGTGGTGGAGTGATGAAGAACACCGCGGGGTTTCCAGTAAAGTAGACGCACTGGCAAAATGGCAGACTTATGCTGAATACGAAGGCATTGATGACGATAAGGATACAAGTTCTCTCAGTGTTTCTGATGGCATAGGAGGAGGAGGAGCAGGTAAGCTGAGCAATGCCTCTATAGAAGTGTCAGGTAAATATGAACCTGATATCGCCAAAACATACTCTTTTGTCGTTGATAAAAGAGGTACAGTAGGAATCACACGAGCGTTAAAATTGAAATGGGAAGATACCTTTGGCGGCACAGGGACAGTGGAAGTTGGAGAAGGATATGTACCTGGTACACCTATTTTGTTTGACGAAGAATTAAGTCTGGCTATTGGGAAAGGGGATTTGTATGAAAAGGATTCTTTTACCATCTCGACAGAAACCTCGACAGTCAGGCTTGCGCAGGATTTAGTGCTGCGTCTTGGTGCTACCAGGCCAGGAGAAGGACTTGAGATTAGACGTTCTGAGAATGAAGCCAATGATGTAATTGCAGGACTTGATCTTGAGTTTTTTTCACCTAGCAAAGAGCCTATAATTGTGTCTGTACTGGGTGACACTGAGGTAGCCAAGGAACGCATTTATGATTTTGTTGATGCTTACAACACATTTCAGGCAACCGCAAAAGAAATGTCAAAGTTCGACAAGTCATCAAACACTGCCGCACCTTTGTTAAGTGACAGAAATCTGGCACAGATGGTCAACGAGGTTGCGACCACTACAATTGCTACAGTGAGTGGTTTACCGCAGACTACTAATATGCTTTTTTCAATAGGACTGAAAATCGATGACCGCGGGCTCATGTCGATTGATGAGAAGAAGTTAAACGAAAAAATTGTTGATAATTTTTCGGATGTGGCAAATTTATTCCGCAGTCACGGAAATACGGATAATCCGGGAGTCAGTTTTCTGGGAATGACTGAAGACACCAGGGTAAATCCAAACGGTTACCGTGTGGATATTTCAAATACTGCCAAACGTGGATTTTATCTGGGGACACCACTTACTGGAACAATCAAGGTTGATGATACAAACAACGTTCTGGTTGTAAAACTGAACGGCAGGGCTTCTGACCCGCTTGAGTTGCGCAAGGACATCTATACTCCTGCAAGTCTGGCAAAGACCATTCAGAACCGCTTGATGGAAGACGAGGTTTTAGGTCGCCGAGGGATACAGGTCCGTGAAGAAGAAGGCCGCTTGAAAATAGTTTCCAGTACTTACGGCAGCAACAGCACTATTGATGTTGAAGGAGGTTCGGGCATGATTCTGGCAGGTTTAGGTCTTGTGGATGGAGTAAGCACTGAGGGTGAGGATGTCGCAGGCACTATCGGTAACGTTGAAGCAAAAGGCAGAGGACAGTTACTCGTAGGCGCGGAAGGCTCAAATGTTGAAGGTTTGAGGATATTCGTGACCCTCGCCGAGAATGATCTGCTTGATAATGAAGAAGCTACAGTGAAAATATCAAAAGGGGTAGCAGTTAAGTTAGGTGATAAACTTGATAAATTGAATGATCCTTTAGGTGGTAATGTTAAGCGGGCCACTGATGATATAACCGGACAGATGAGTAGTTTTGACGATCAAATTAAACGCTTAAACAAAAGAGCAGAAAGCAAACGTTCACGCCTGCAAAATAAATTTGCCAAGCTGGACAGTACTATGGGGAGATTAAAATCCCAACAAAATTATCTCAGTCAACAACTCTCCGCCATGGGTGGAGGAAATAAAAATTAATACTAAAATGATTCTGGAGATGCGATGAGCAGCTATGGTAACTATCATAATGCCTATAAGAAGGCTTCTGTCAACACACTTGATCAAAACAAACTGATAATTATGCTCTATGATGGAGCAATAAAAAATTCCAGTTTTGCTGTTGAACACATGAAATCGGGTGAAATTGAAAAAGTCCACAATTGTCTGATCAAAGCCAAGAACATTGTGACTGAACTGATGGCGACCCTTAACATGGAACAGGGTGGTGATATCGCAAAAAACCTGCAGTCACTTTACAGCTACATGTTTAGTCAACTGATTGAAGCAAACATGGAAAAAAAGATAGAACCGATCATTGTTGTCATTGATTTACTTAAGGAATTGCGTGCGGCCTGGGTTCAAATAAATAAAAAGAATAAAACTCAAACAACTGAACAACAAGTTCCACAAGCTATGCCGCAACAGAATCAGGAAAATGCAGAGAAGAGGATCAGAGTGACAGGCTGAATAATTAGCAAAAAACAGCATAATTCACAGTTGAAGCCAAAAGGTAGCAATCGCTATTTTTTGGCTTTGTTGTTTGAAATTTGAGTTGCGCCGGAATTGCCCGGCTGCGAACCGTACATGCAAGGCCGTAACTGTTTTGAGTTACAGATGTTTCTGAGGCATGTGCAGTTTTCAGTCGGGTTTTTTATTAAAAGCTATTCAGTCTTTAAAAGTATGAAATTAGGCTGTTTTGTCCTTTCGACCAGAGTGGAAATATTAATAATATTTGTCTCATAGATGAGACAAGATTTCTTGCTCTGCTCGTAATGACACGTTTTCAGAACTTGATACAGGTTCATGATGACGAATTGCCTGAAGCGGAGTCAATTGAATCCGCTTACAAAAAGCTGTATGATCTTCCGCAAAGGAAACGGAAAGGTACGCTAATCAGAATTGCAGAAAAATGGAAACTCTGGAGGTCTATCGCGTGTTGATATCTTTATCGTTATCATGCAATGTTAAAAACACGGGGTATTCCTGCTGTACGTTTTAACTTGTTCGAGGTCTTCGTAAAAAGCTATGCAACTGTGTATTACTTTTTACGAAACCATGAAAATTAAATAGAGGCCAACGAATAAGTAAGCCTCTTTCGTTCTTTGAAAATTGAATAATTTCTCACTCGTAAAACCGATACAAAGGTGACAACTGTAGACCGTTGATTCAATAGGTATTGCAGTTTGTTTTTTTCTGACCAGACTGCAATGGATAAATGCAGCTAAAACGGATCATCTTGAAAAGTTAGAGAAGGTGATTGTGTTATTTTTTGTGGAGGTTTAAGTCTGCTAAGTGAAACGTGACTCAAGTAGAAAATCTGAAATTTTTCACTTGTATAAATACGCTGCCTAGATTTTTTAGACGGCTAGGTGAAAAGTGACTCAAGTAGAATACGGGAAATGTCTCACAGTATAAATATGTAGACTGGTGATTTTAGTTGGCTGTGTGAAACGTGATTCAAGTAGAACACGGGAAATAATTCAAAGTATAAATATGCTGGCCGACTGGCGATTTTAGATGGTTGCGTGAAACGTGACTCAAGTAGAACACGTGAAATATTTCAAAGTATAAATATGACGGCCGACTGGTGATTATAGATGGATGCGT
>JAPKDT010000102.1 GCA_028822475.1 SAR324 cluster bacterium | reverse complement strand
AGCGGAACAAAATTAATAAAAATCTTCACAGAGTTGCCATGCCAGTTTACCAACTGATTCCTGAAGTATCATTGTTTCCGCCGACGGAAGAAGCGGAAGGTGATGGGTTATTGGCGGTTGGTGGTGACTTAACTAAAGAGCGTTTGCTTGCAGCATACAGTAAAGGTATTTTCCCTTGGTATGAAGCGGGGCAGCCGATTTTGTGGTGGAGTCCAGATCCGCGTCTAGTTTTAATTCCGGAAGAGTTGAAGATTTCACGTAGTCTGCGCAAAGCCCTGCGCAAGCAACAGTTTGAAATTCGTTTCGATTCGGCATTTCAACAAGTGATCAAAGCCTGTGCCGATGTTAGAACCCAGCAAGGCGAAGGAACATGGATCATTCCTGAAATGCAGCAGGCATACACGGAGCTGCATCAGGAGGGTTTTGCGCATTCTGTAGAAAGCTGGCTGGATGGTGAATTGGCAGGTGGACTTTACGGAATTTCATTAGGGCGGTGTTTTTTTGGTGAATCAATGTTCAGTACAAGGAATGATTCTTCCAAAGTTGCACTTGTAGCGCTGGTGGAGTTTTCCAAACAGGTCGGAATTAAAATGATTGACTGCCAAATGACGACATCGCATCTCTTGAGTTTGGGTGCGAGGGAAATCAAACGGAAAGTATTTTTGCAAAATTTGAAAATACACCTTGAAGAACCTACTTTAAAAGGAAGCTGGAACAATGGTTCCGCTTCAATCAAAACAAAATTATTTCAAAATTGAAATGCCAGAATCACCAGCTAAAAAAGTATTTCGCCTTCAGTTATCGGTTTCAGTTGTTTTACTTTTGCTCACTCTGAGTGCCCTAAGTTTGTTTGCGTCATTTTATTTGGGTATGATTGCCGGTAAAAGTATGCAGCGTCCACCGGAAACTTCTGCAGAAGAAGCAGATTCATTGGCAGAGGAACCAATGTCAGCTGAAGATCTAAAGTTCTTTAGTCTGGGAGAGCGTAAAAAGGGGCAGGATTTACTTGACCTCGAAGGAATACGCGATTTAAAAAAGAAAACAAAGGAACTGACAAAAGTGCCAGAAAAGCCGGAATCAGCTTTGCCGTCAAAACCAAAAACCTCAATTCCAAAAATATCTGCACCTGAAAGTCCTGTTACGGAAAAAAAAATTATCAGTAAAAAACAAGATCCTGCACCAAAAGCTGACTTTCCTGAAAGTCCGGAAAAAGTAAAACAACCTGTCGCTAAAATCAAAAAAGCTGCTGCATATACGATTCAGGTCTTTGCTTCACGTAATCATCAAAACGCTAAAATTTTGGTTGAAAAACTCAAGAAGAGCGGTTTTAAAGAAGCATTTATCTTTAAGCACACTGCAGGCAGCAAAACCCTGTATCGAGTACGAGTAGGTAAATTAGAGCGTTCAGAAACACAAAAATTTGCGAATAAACTCAAAAAACTCAAATATATCGATTCCGTCCAAATTACACGCTTCTGAAGCGTGGCTATTATCAAGCTTCATTATTTCAACCGTTCTCACTTAAAATTTAATCCGGGCAGCCATGAGTAATTATTGGCGTTTTTCACGATCAGCATATTATTCGGTGGTCGCGGCGTTGCCGTTACTTGTGGGGTATGAAATACTGGTTATTTTAACGCAGTCCCGTTATTGGGGCATCAGAAATGCCGCAGATATGTGGATCCGCACATTCCTGATGGCCTTCGATTTACGGGCACAGCACTTGACCTTTGTGATGATCGGGATTGCTTTTGCGCTGATTCCCCTGGCTATGACTCGTTCTTCCGGTGTTAAATTAAAAGTGCATTACTTTTTGCTGATGTTCGCGGAGGCTTTTGCCTACAGCCTTGTTCTTGGAGTGGTGCTCCAGTCCATTTTAAGACTCAGTGGACTTGCCGCGGGAAGCCCGGGAAACGGAGCGCTGCAGAATTTTGCGCTCTCCCTCGGGGCGGGTTTATTTGAAGAAATTATTTTTCGTGTGATCCTACTCAATCTGTTGTTTTTGCTACTCAACTTCGTGTTCAAAAACAAGGTTACTGCTGCAGTGATTTCTGTTTTAGCAGCATCCTTCCTGTTTTCATTGAGCCACTATATCGGCTCTATGGCTGATTCATGGCAGTTATACAGCTTCATGTTCCGCTGGATCGCGGGCATGCTGTTCACGGTTCTGTATTTCATGCGTGGGTTTGCCATTACTGCATATACACACGCACTTTATGATATTTGGGTATTGGTTTGATTTTGAGCTTTCAGATTTATTATTATAAAATTACAATTAAAATTTAGCAGTACAACCGAATTCATTAATAGCCTCACACCATTAAAAAATATTATGAAAGTTCCATTGCTAGACCTGCGTCCTCCCTTAGAGGAGTTACGTGATGAAATTGTAGAAGCCGTAACTCAGGTCATTGATTCAACCCGCTACATTATGGGTCCTGAAATAGATGCTCTTGAAAAAGAAATTTCAGCATATTGTGGAACTAATGACGCGGTAGGAGTTTCTTCCGGAACAGATGCGCTTTTACTGGCACTGATGGTGTTAGACGTAGGACCTGGCGATTTAGTCCTGACTAGTAATTTTTCCTTTTTTGCAACCGCGGGGGTGGTTGCCCGTTTGAACGCAACTCCAGTTTTTGTGGATATTGATGCGCAAACTTTCAACATAGATCCGGAAAGTCTGAGAATGGCTTTAGCCAATATGGACGAGCAAACCCGTAAACGTGTCAAAGCAATTATTCCGGTACATCTCTATGGTCAATGCGCAGACATGGAAGCAATTATAAAAATATCCAGAGAATATAATATCCCTGTGATTGAAGATGCTGCTCAGGCTATCGGTGCAGAATGTGAAACTGACGGTCAAAAAAGGAGTGCCGGGAGTTCAGGAGATTTTGGCTGTTTTTCCTTTTTTCCTTCAAAGAATTTAGGTGGTGTCGGTGACGGCGGGATTGTTACAGTCAACAACTCTGAATTGGCGGATCTGTTGCGTCTCAAAAGAGTTCACGGTGGTGAGCGAAAATATTACCACCGGGTCATTGGCGGAAATTTTAGGCTGGATCCAATTCAGGCGGCTGTGATTCGTGTTAAACTGCCTCACTTGAATGAGTGGCATAGCCAGCGGCAGGATAATGCGAAGCACTACAATAAGTTGTTTGCTGAAAAGGACTTAGGTGGGAAAGTTAAGCTACCTTTCGTTGGACATTCAGAAAATCTACAGAATCCGCATATCTATAACCAATACGTGATCAAAGCGCAAAGGCGTGATGAATTGCAGTCTTTTTTAGCTGAAAATGAAATTGCCTCTGAGGTTTATTATCCGCTGCCTTTTCACTTGCAGGAATGTTTCCTCCATTTAGGTGGAAAGCCAGGTGATTTTCCAGTCTCGGAAGCAGTAGCAGAAGAAGTGCTTGCTCTACCTGTTTATCCCGGAATGACTAAGGAAATGCGGGAAACTGTAGTAGAGCAAATTGGAAATTTCTACCAGTATTAACCTTCTTTTTCCTTAAGCTTTTCCTGACGTTCCTTGATCACTTTTTCCTGAACAAAGGAAGGACACTCTGCATATTTTTCAAATTCCATCGTGTAATTTGCCTTACCGGCAGACATCGAACGCAGAGTAGTAGCGTAACCAAACATTTCCGCTAGTGGTACTCCGGAATTTATCACTGTGTCGTCACCTTTTACTTCGGATCCGTAGATCACACCGCGACGTGAACTCAGGTCACCGATGACCGAACCCTGATACTCACTTGGTGACTCCACTTCAACTTTCATGATCGGCTCAAGCAAAACAGGATTTGCTTTCGCAACTGCCTGACGCATAGCGTAACGTGATGCAAGTTGATAAGCTAAGTCACTGGAGTCAACGTCGTGGTATTTCCCTTCCTTTAAGGTTACCTTTATATTAACCATCGGAAATGCCGCGAGCGGACCTTTTTCCATGACATCCTTGAATCCTTTTTCACAGGCAGGAATGTGTTCAGAAGGAATTGAACCACCAAAAATTTTGTTTTCAAAAACAAAATCTTCTTCATGATCCAAAGGTAGTGGTTCTATAGAACCTGCGACGCCGGCAAATTGTCCTGAACCACCAGTTTGTTTTTTGTGTAAATAATCGTATTCTGCTAATGTAGTAATTGCTTCACGGTAATTGACCTGCGGTGCACCTACAATCACGTCCACTTCAAATTCGCGGCGCATTCGCTCGATGTAAATATCAAGGTGCAATTCACCCATTCCTGAAATAATTGTTTCTCCGGATTCTGCGTCAGAGGATACATGAAAAGTCGGATCTTCCCGCATAAAGCGACCCAGCGCTTTACTCATTTTCATGTGTTGTTCATTATCTTTTCCTTTAACTGCCAGTGAAATCACTGCATCCGGAACAAAAATAGATTCGCAGGCAACACGCGCACCTTCTCCACAGAAAGTATCTCCGGAAGCACAATCAACACCAACCATTGCTATAATATCTCCGGCCTCCGCTATGTCGATATTTTCACGGTCATTTGAGTGCATTCTAACCATCCGGCCAATACGCATCTTGTTACCGGTTCTGGTGTTAATCACCTGTTCACCTTTGGTCAGTTTACCCTGATAAACCCTGGTATATGTCAACTGTCCAAATTGCTCTTCTGTCAGCTTAAATGCCATTGCCACAGTCGGCTTGTCCGGATCACATTCCAACAGTACTTCTTCCTGTGTTTTGAAGTCTGTTGCCTTCGTTGACTGGGCTTCCAGTGGTGAAGGCAAGTAGCTTGTAACTGCATCCAGAAGTGTTTGTACACCTTTGTTTTTGAAAGCACTTCCCATGAAAACAGGACATAACTCCAAAGTCTGCACGCCAATTTTGACTGCAGCATGAATGGTCTCTTCGGAGATTTCTTTTTCTTCCAACAAATCTTCCATCATTTGATCATCAAACATGGAAACCGCTTCCAGCATTTCAGCACGGTAAGTGTCTGCATCTGCCTGCATTTCCTTCGGAATATCTTCTATCCGAATGTCATCACCATGTTCTCCTTCAAAATAAATGGCCTTCATTGTAATGAGGTCAACCACGCCCAGGTGATTTTCCTCAAGCCCAATCGGGATTTGCATGGCGACTGCATTCAAATCAAGAATATCACGAATTCCTTTAATTCCGTTGTGCGGATTTGCTCCCATGCGGTCCAGCTTATTGATGAACGCAAGTCTCGGCACACGATAACGTTTCATCTGACGGTCGACTGTAATCGATTGTGACTGGATTCCTGCGACTCCGCAAAGAATCATGATCGCCCCGTCAAGAACACGCAGAGAACGCTCCACTTCAACTGTGAAATCAACGTGTCCAGGTGTGTCAATGATGTTTATTTTCTTGTCTCCCCAAGTCACACTGGTTGCGGCAGAAGTAATCGTGATACCCTTTTCCTTTTCCAGTTCCATGTGATCCATGGTCGCTCCGGCGCCGCCGCCGCGGACTTCTTCAATTTTGTGTATTTTACCGGCATAGTACAAAACACGTTCCGTGAGAGTTGTTTTTCCGCTGTCAATATGTGCAGAAATGCCGATGTTTCTTGTGTTTTCGAGAGTTTTTTGTGATGCAGGGTTCATTGCCCAATCCGTTTTAAATTGTATTTGTGAAAAATAGTGGAATAAAATGTAATCCCTTAGCTTAGCTGTAAATTAAGTAGCATTCAAGTAATATTATTAGAATGGAACTTAGTAGGATTATTTAAAATTTTATTACAGGGGAGTTATCTAAAGCAGAGTTTAGACTCGCTGAAGTTACTGACGTAACCAATTTGGGCTGAAGACGTAACACCGGCATTGTGCAGGGCTTTGAGGATAGACGAGGTTTGCGCTTCCGGGACGGCAACCAGAAGTCCACCGCTGGTTTGAGGATCCAGCATTAATTCCTGTTGTGTAACGGAAATTCCTTCAGCAAAGTTCCAATTATTTTCGACCAGAGTACGGTTAGTTTGATTAACTCCGGTTGTGACGCCACGCTCATACATTTCCCTGGCCTCGTTCATGATTGGAATCGCATCCAGTGTGATATTAAAGGATAAGTCCGGACCGCTCAGCATTTCCAGTGCATGACCCGCAAAGCCAAATCCTGTTATATCTGTGGCAGCGTGGATCTCAAAATCCGCAAAAACTTCGGCTGCTGTTTTGTTGAGTACAATCAAGGAATCGAGGCATTCCCCGAGGGCTTTTGCTGAGACCAAATTTTTTAGATTAGCATTAAATAAAACGCCGCTGCCGAGAGCCTTGGTCAAAATTAGTTGATCACCTGGCTGTGCACCGCTGTTTCTCCAAATATTTTCAGGATGCACCATACCGGTGACAGTCAGGCCAAATATTGGTTCATCATTATCAGTTGTGTGCCCGCCTAAAAGAACCGCGCCGGCCTCTGTAATTTTTTGCAGTGCTCCGGAAATAATTCCTGTTAAAATTTCACTATCAAGTTTATCTGCAGGAAAACCGGCGATATTGAGACAAGATAATGGTTTGCCGCCCATTGCGTAAATATCACTCAAAGAGTTGGCTGCGGCAATTTGTCCAAACAAATATGGATCATCAACCGGTGGTGTGATAAAATCAACGGTGTAAACCAGAGCCTGTTCAGCATTCAGTTGATAAACCCCAGCGTCATCACTGGTGTCAAAACCAACCAGCACATTCTTGTCTATATTATTGGGCAATGAAGCCAGCAGTTTTTTCAATCCGACCGGACTGAATTTCGCTGCTCAACCACAGGTTTTTGCTAAACTTGTGAGTGTAGGCTGCTGAAAAAGTTTTCTCAGATTCATAGTATGGTTTTGATGTGTATGGACTATCTGTAATTGATTTAGCACTTACTGCAGAACTTACAGAATTCAGGATTTCAGGAAAACCGTAAATAAACAAGACTTATAGCTCAAAACGGGCTCTGATAGCATCAGGAATTGCTTGTGCCTGCAGACGTTTTGGATCGTCAGGATGAGGTCGGGCCCATACACGAACTTCGCTGCCTTTTACGGCAAGCCGTCCATTGTTATAAATTTCGTGAGTTGCAACCAGAGTTTTTTCACGCCATTCACTGATCCAACTGCTTACCTCAATTACATCACCATATTTTGAAGGATATAGAAATTCCGCATGAGCATCCACGATCGGGAGACCGACCACGCCGTATTGATCCATTAAATCACCCATATTTGCTCCGGCTTTGTCAAACAGATGATGGGCACTTTGATCAAACCAGATAAAATAATTCGGATAGAAAACAATTTTAGCAGGGTCACAATGACCCCAGCCGATATGAACAGAGAGTGTGTTTTTAAGCATTAAGATCATCCTAATTCA
>JAPKDT010000003.1 GCA_028822475.1 SAR324 cluster bacterium | reverse complement strand
GGACACTGCCCAAAGCGTATTTGACATCATCATTAGTGGCTGCAACTTCTACTGCTTCAGAGATTGCAATACCAAGACTGCCTGTAGAATCAGGATTTTTGGCCAAGTATGACTTTCCAAATTCTGTACTGTCTGAAGGAGAGGCGATACAGGATGCACCAAATGATTCCATCATAGCCTTACGATAGGGTTTCTGTTGGAAGCTGACTCTGACCATGTATACTTCAACGGAAATTCCAAAAATTGCACCGGCAAAGGCCATGGAGCACCCCCATTGTCCTGCACCTGTTTCTGTTGCAATTCTCTTGACTCCAGCCTCTTTATTGTAGAAAGCCTGAGCTACCGCAGTGTTAGGTTTGTGGCTACCGGTGGGACTGACTCCTTCGTACTTGTAAAATATTTTGGCAGGGGTATCAAGAACCTTTTCTAATCTTCTAGCGCGGTAGAGTGGGCTTGGTCTCCACTGACGGTATATCTCACGCACAGGTTCAGGAATATCAAGGTATCGCTCTGTACTGACTTCCTGAAGAATAAGATCCATTGGGAACAAAGGAACGAAGTCATCAGGGACGACTGGTTTACCTGTTCCAGGATGCAATACTGGAGGAGGAGGTTCGGGAAGATCGGCGACAATATTGTACCAACTTTTTGGCATTTCAGATTCAGGAAGTAAATATTTGATCGTATCACTCATAAGAACTCCTTTTTAATGAAAAGTTAGCAAAGTAGGTGTTTCACGTTAAATCGACCACCACTCGACCCCGCTGACCACCAGCGAGGATCTTGTCAATCTCCGGATCCAGACCCTCCAGAGTACAGTCAATTGTCAACTTATGCAGTTGCTGGAATTTCCAGACGTCTGCCAGTTTGCTCCATATTTCACGGCGCAATTTTGTTGGCGTAAATCCGGAATCAATTCCTAGCAAACTTACTCCACGCAAAATGAACGGAAAAACTGTCGTTGACAATTCTGCTGACGCGACCATTCCTGTGGTCGCAACTGCTCCTCCGCGTTTGGCCGCCTTAAGCAACGCAGCTAAAGTCGTGCCTCCTACTGTATCTACAGCTCCAGCCCAACGCTCTCTCAGCAAAGGTTTATTTGATTCATCGTTAACTTCTTCACGGCTAATAATTTCAGATGCGCCAAGTCCCTGCAAAAATTCTCTTTCCTTTTTTTTGCCGGTTGAGGCCGCCACAGTGTAACCCAAGTGTGAAAGCAATGCCACAGAAACGCTACCGACTCCGCCGGTAGAACCCGTCACAACAATTTCACCATCTTCAGGATTGACACCGTGTTTTTGCAGAGCATCAACCGAAAGAGCGGCTGTATAACCCGCAGTACCGAGAATCATCGCTTCTTTGAAAGACAATCCATCCGGAAGTGGAACCACCCAGTCCGCAGGAACACGTATATATTGTCCAAAACCTCCGGAAGTACCCATACCTAAATCATAACTGGTTACAATTACAGCATCACCTTCCTTAAAGCGTGAATCAGAACTTTCAGCAACTTCTCCGGAAGCGTCTATGCCTGGTGTGTGAGGATAATTGCGGGTTACTCCTCGGTTACCGATGCAGGAAAGACCATCCTTGTAGTTCAATGAAGAATAACGCACCCTTACCAGAACTTCACCTTCCGGAAGATCATTGATTTTACGTTCGGTTACTTCACGGCTATAAGTATTTTCGTCAGTTTTACTGACAACTAAAGCACGAAAAACGGTATCACTCATAATTGTTTTATCTTTATTTTGTTGGTTAAAGTAGTATTAAGCCTGAATCCATTATTTGTCATTGCTTACAATGCGAAAAATCTATTTTTGCAACAAAGCTAATATCATTAAGATTCATCCCTATGGTCGAAATGACACTCTTTAGAGACTTTTAAAGATGCCAACTGGATTATTCAAAAAATTTAACCAGCGGTTGAATGGTCTCTAGGTCTTTCTCACTACATGTCTCTAGCCAGGATTCTTCTTTTGAGATTTTAACAATCAGTAGTGGTCCCCAACAGGCATTTCCATTAAACTCCCATTCGGTTTGTCTTTCCTGTGCGGCTCCTTCTCCATCAAAATAGGCTAGATATGGCCCGCCCAATTCTTCCATATCTGTAGACTCGCAGCGCAACAGTTCACATAGCATGTCCAGATCAAGTGTTTCTTCAATAAGCTCGATCAGTTGCTCATCCGGATCCACATAGATCCAGTTTCCATATTGACTAAAATCAGGTTTCATCCGACCACATTAATCAGCACTGAGAAAAAACTAAAAAAGAGTAGTTTGAAATCGCAGTCAAATATTCTTTCTGTTATACTGTTATTCTTCAAAAGACTAATTCACAAAAAAAATGTCAAAAGATCTTGTTATAATTTACACCGATGGTGCCTGCTCACCAAATCCCGGGATAGGAGGATGGGGCGCGGTTTTGATGTCCAACCAACACAATCTGCGTACGGAAATTTCCGGTTCAGAAGTAGAGTCAACAAACAACCGGATGGAAATTACTGCTGCCATTAAAGCCTTGGAAGCCTTGAAAAAACCCTGCATAGTTGAACTCTATACAGATTCCAGCTACGTAAAAAACGCGTTTGAGAAAAACTGGCTCAAGAACTGGCAGAACAACGGCTGGAAAAGTAAAGGGAGAAAAGCTATTGCAAATAAAGACCTCTGGCTTCAACTGCTGGAACTCAGTCAAAAGCACGAAGTTTCATGGCACTGGGTTAAAGGTCACTCTGGAGATGTGGAAAATGACCGCTGCGACGAACTTGCTGTTAAAGCCAGAAAGGAGCTTGCAAAGTCCAGTTAACCCAGACACACCCTAACAGTTAACCCGCTATAAATTGTCCTTGACTGCCTGAATTAGTTCCTTAACCTGTGCGTCTGAGAATTTTCCGTCATAACTGTAAAGCACCTTCCCATCTTTTCCGAAGAGGATGATGTCACTGTCATCATCATTTAAACCCCATGATTTTACGAAAGTTTTTTCAAGATCTTTGACATAAATAGTCGCTTTATGTTTTGCTTGTTTACTTTTCAATTTTATATTGATTGCGAAATTTGGCAACCAAGTGGCGCCCATATTTGCAACTCCTAAGGAACCGTATTTGTCTAGAGGAAAATTCTCTGCCTTGAGAGCATCACTTACATGATTGTTAAGATCCGATTCATCAGGATCAACATAAAAAAGCACCATGACTTTTCCAGAAATTAGTTCTTCACTGTTCCACGCGGAGCCATCCAGACGGCCACCTAAATCACCTTCAAGTACAATTTTTGGTGGAATTTCCCCTATAGGCAATTCGGCAGATAAAGGTAAGGCAGACAGCAGGAAAATCATTAAAACTGAGAGTGTTCTCATATTATTTTTTATGGATTAGAGGTTATCTTAAAAAATTACACTATGCCTAAATTTATACAATTGAAAGACGAAAATACATTTATCCGGAAACTAGCGCCGGTATATCAGCAAGGTTGAGGCAGGCAGGAAGTTTAATGGACCCGTCTTTTTGCTGACCATTTTCAATGAGAGCAATTAAGGTTCTTGAAACTGCAATCGCTGTTCCGTTTAGCATATGGACAAAGCGGTTTTTTCCTGTATCTGGATCTTTAAAACGGATGTTCATACGACGTGACTGATAATCCGTACAATTTGAGGTTGAAGTTACTTCACCCCATTTTCCACGTCCCGGCATCCAGGCTTCCAGGTCATACTTGCGAAAAGCGGGACCGCCGAGATCACCAGCGCAGATATTTACCAACTGATAAGGTATCCCCAGATCCTGATAAATCTGCTCCTCAATTTCACGCATTTTTTCATGCATTTCTTCGGACTTTTCAGGATGAGTAAAGGCAAACATTTCAATTTTTGAAAACTGATGCACCCTGTACAAACCACGGGATTCACGCCCTGCCGCGCCTGCTTCTGTACGGTAACAGTGTGAAAGACCAGCATACAGAATCGGCAGTTGTTCCGGTTTAAGAACCTGATCGATCAGCAGACCACCTAAAGTTATTTCCGCAGTCGCGATCAGGCAGAGGTCTGATTCTTCGACCGAATATATCTGCGTTCCTGCTCCACGCGGATTAAAACCAATTCCGTCCAAAATCTGGTGACGAGCCAGATCAGGTGTTATGTGTACAGTGAATCCTTCTTTTTGCAGTAAACTCAGCGCATATTGGGCTAATGCCAATTCCAGAAACACAGCCTGATTTTTGAGGTAATAGAATTTTTGACCGGTAACTTTTGCTCCTCCATCAAAGTCGATCAGCTCAAGTGCTTCCATCAACTCAACGTGATCTTTAGGCTCAAAGTCAAATTCACGTTTTGTCCCTACTTCACGAATAGGCACGTTGTCTTCGTCTGTAAAACCATCAGGTGAATCAGGATGAGTCAGATTTGGAACCTGTTTGTGCAAATCAAGACGTTGCTCAAGCAGTTCCCGCAGCATTGATTCTTTCTCGGATTCTTCCTCACGTAATATCTTCGATTCTTCAATTAGAGGCTGACGTTCATCCGGTGAAATTTTGCCTTTCATTTTTTTGCTGATATCGTTCCGCCGTTGCCTGACGGCATCAACCTCAGTAGTAATCTGTCTGACCTGCTCGTCAAGCATTAACAATTTATCAATATCAACGTCAACGTTACGTTTACGGCAATTCTCCGCAATTTCTTCAGGCTGGCTGCGGATTAATTTAAGATCAAGCATTCAGTCAGGTTTTAAGTTTCAGGTTTCAGTTACAGTGATTGCATCTGCAATCAACTTTTGAGTTTGATGGTTTTATGAATCTTGAACGATATGTCAAATAAAGAAATGCTGCTGAAAAGGTAATTGTTCTGTAATTTCAACTGAAATATTTTTCTGGACGCAAATTATGATATTCGGTCAACTCCTGAATCGCAGCGGCAGTCGCTAACAGACTATGATCCTCAAAACGCCGGCCCATTAATTGTAGACCAACCGGTAATCCTTCAGTGGTCGGTTTTCCAGGAATTGAAATTGCGGGTGTTCGAGTCAGATTCGCGAGCACACTGCAAATATCCGCTAGATACATGGCCAACGGATCTTCAGTTTTTTCGCCTAATTTGAACGCGGGGAAAGGCGAAACAGGGCCAAGGATAAAATCAAATTTTTTGAAAAGCTCTGCCACTTGCTTTTCCATCCAGGCCCTAACCTGTATCGCACGTCCGTAATATTGATCATAATAACCTGAACTTAGTACAAATGTTCCAAGCATAATTCTGCGTTTCACTTCTTCACCAAAACCTGTTTTTCTGGATGTTGTATAAAGTGATTTAAGGGAAGCCTGTTCCTGCTCCCGTTTTCCGTAACGAATACCGTCAAATCGTCCGAGATTGGAGCTTGCTTCCGCAAATGCGAGGACATAGTAAGTAGGAATTACATATTTCAGAAACTCCAACGAATGCCGTTCAACCATTGCACCTTTGTTCTCCAGCAATTCTACTAATTCATTAACACTAGACACGACGTCCGGATCTGCAGATTGCGTGTTCACATATTCATCCGGAAGACAAATACGCAAACCGGAAAGCTCTGCTACTTCAGGTGCGGAAGCTAATACAGTTGTTGCGGACGTACTTTCCTTTGGATCATTACCATGGAGAATGGAAAAGGCATAACGGGAATCAGCAGCAGTTTTTGTAAAACAACCGATTTGATCCAGAGAAGATCCATACGCTACCAGTCCATAACGTGATACTGTTCCGTAAGTCGGTTTCAATCCAGTGACTCCACACATTGAAGCAGGTTGACGAACCGAACCGCCTGTGTCTGAGCCCAGAGCCAAAAGCGCCATTCCGGAAACTACAGAAACCGCAGCTCCTCCGCTGCTGCCTCCTGGCACAAGTTCAGTATCCCATGGATTATGTGTAACACCAAATGCAGAGTTTTCTGTGGATGAACCCATAGCGAATTCGTCCATATTCGTAGTCCCAATTATCAGCGCGTCTTCCGCTAATAATTTTTCTACAACTGTCGCGTTGTACGGTGAATGAAATTCTCCGAGTATTTTTGAACCGCACGCGTTGCTCAAGTTTGGATCGTTGATGCAAATGTTATCCTTGATCGAAACTGGAATCCCCGCAAGTTTCCCGACGCTTTTACCGGCAGCAATTTTTTCGTCAATTAAACGCGCACGTGAAATTGCTGTTTCACGCGGCAATAGACTGCGGTAGACATTCAATGATGAATTGTATTGATCTATCTGGAGATATACTGCGTCCATCACTGCTTCGGCTAGTATTTCTCTCAACTTGATGCGTTCAACCAACTCACTTAAAGAAAGATCAAAAGGCATGGATTATTTTTCAGGCTTATTCTTGTTCAAGTTTTTCTACAAGCGAAATATACTCCTGCTTTGCATCTTCAAAGGATTTCCCCTGTAGTTTGTTCCAACCGTCAAACTTTGCACGACCTTCAAAATCGGCAAATCCAGGACGTTCACCTGTGACGTCACCTTGATTACCTTGTTTATAAAGTGCATAAAGCTGTAGCATTATATCATTAGGTGGACGCTTAGAAAGCTGGGTCACACGTTCAGCTGCAGATTTGAAATCGTCATCAAGGGCCATGTTATCTCCTTATTATTAATTTAAAACGTATAATAAACACTAACAGAGCGTCTGGAAAATTCAATACAAAACTCAGTTTAGACGCTCTTTGAGCCACTCAAACTAAATCATCGTGAGAGTTGATTTATATTATAGCAGTATGATTGTCTGTTTATGTTTAAACTTAGCAACTGTGCAGAGGATTTTTGTGGAAGTTCAGTAGAATTATAATTTTGTGAACCAAAATTATTTATCAAATAAAAACTGAAACCCGCGCTGTTTGAGCAAAATACTAATCATTGATGATTGCGCATGAATAGTGCATAGCCAATCGGGGTGTGATAATATTATACTCTGAATATTTTTTATAACTACCACCAATTCAAGTGCGCCCCTGTTCCCGAGGATGATACGGAACGTACAGAAGATGATCACTAAATGGACACCGATTGAAAGGATTTAATAATGGTTAACCAACCAGTTTTAATTGTAGACGATGAAGTAGAAATGCGCATCGCCATGTCCGAAACTCTCAAGCACTGCGGATACCCTGTAGAAATATCGCACAACGCAATTGACGCACTCAAGAAGTTCAAGCAAAACGAATATTCCCTGGTCATTACAGATATGACCATGCCCAAACGCAGTGGGCTTGAATTACTAAAAGACATAAAAAGCATCTCTCCTGCCAAACCTGTGATAATGGCTACCGCATACGGCACAGTAGAAACTGCGGTGGAAGCAATGAAACACGGTGCGTTCGATTACATCCGCAAACCGATTAATTTTGATTCATTCCAGTTTATTGTTCAGCAAGCCTTGAATTATAAAGGTACTGCAGATAATTCTTCTCCAGTTGCTGAAAGCAGATCTACAAAGTCAAAGCCTGTAAATTTAAGCAAGGAAATCATCACGCAGAACCAGTCAATGTTGTCTTTACTCGATGTTGCAAGGAACGTGGCCAAAAGCAAATCAACGATGATGATTCAGAGTGAAAGCGGCACCGGTAAAGAGTTGCTGGCAAATTTTATCCATGAAAATTCCGACCGTTCAAAGAGGCCTTTTGTAGCGATAAACTGTGCAGCGCTTCCGGAAACATTACTTGAAAGTGAACTCTTCGGACACGCTAAAGGAGCTTTTACCGGAGCAATTCAGGATTACCGGGGGAAATTTGAACAGGCTCACACAGGTACAATTCTACTGGATGAAATCAGTGAGATGGCTTTACCTCTGCAAGCAAAACTCTTACGTGTACTACAGGAATATCAAATTGACAAAGTCGGCGGGAAAGAGCCGATTCCGGTGGATGTTAGAGTGATTGCGACGACTAACCAAAATTTAATGGAAATGGTCGATGCTGGAAAATTCCGTGAGGACCTCTATTTCCGCTTAAACGTAATACCGCTGGCGCTTCCGCCTTTACGAGACAGGATGGACGATGTGCCGGTACTGGTGACATATTTTATTAAAAAACATTCTAAAATAAATAACCGTGATTGTCCTGCAGTCAGTCGTGAAACATTAAACATTCTCACAAATTACCATTGGCGTGGTAATGTACGGGAATTGGAAAACGTTATGGAACGTGCTTTGCTGCTTTGTAATGGTGAAGAAATCCAGCCCAACCATTTACTCATGTCTTCTCAACTTGGCAAGGCTAGCATCAATGAAGATCTGGCTGCAATAACAAATCAAACTTCAAACTCCCCTGCAGTCAAATCAGCAGACGATACTGCGACTTTTACAAAAACGCAAATTTCAACAGAGAACGAAGGTTTAGGAATTGAAGTTGGCATGTCGATGAAAGAAGCAGAGAAGCGTTTCATTTTCAAAACTCTCAATGAAACCAAAGGTAACCGGACTCATGCCGCAAAAACCTTAGGGATCAGCATTCGTACTTTGCGTAACAAACTCAATGAATATCGAGCAGAAGGAGAAGATTTCGAGCTCGAACCGGAAGACTGAACCACACGATTTTCAAATAAAATTGCCTCAGACCGGAATCGTCGTCAGACGCACCAAAAGTTTCTACTACGTTGATGTAGGCGAGGCAGAGCCTCGTCTCTGCCGTATCCGCGGGAACTTGTTTAAAGGGAACCTCCATCAAAATAAAATAGCCGTAGGCGATGAAGTAGAAATTGATCTGAAAGTCGCAGAAGATGCGGGTTGGATCCTCCGTTTGCTTCCACGTCGGACAAAACTCTCACGCAGGTCTGGTATAGGGTTTCCAGAACAGATTTTGGTCAGCAACGCCGATATACTCCTGATCGTTGCTTCTTTGCGGGATCCTCCTTTCAGGGAAGGTTTAGTTGACCGCTTTTTAGTAGCAGCTTCCTGCGGTAGTCTGGAACCGTTGCTTATCCTCAGCAAAGCTGACTTATCCACTGACGCAGAAATCACACCAATCAAAGAACTTTATGCATCCCTGGGATGTACCGTGCTGGTAACCAGTGTGCCAGAATCCAAGGGGCTCGACTCATTACGTGAGTTGTTGCGAGGGAGTATTTCCGTCCTATCAGGTCATTCCGGTGTTGGGAAATCATCTCTGATAGCAGCACTATTTCCTGATTGGGAAATCCGAATCGGTCAAGTCAGTAAAAAATCAGGGAAAGGCCGTCACACTACAATAATGGCAGAAATGTTTCCACTTCCGCAGGGTGGATTCATCGTCGATACACCAGGAATCCGTGAATTTGCTCCTTTGGTTAAACAGGAAGAACTGGATAAACATTTTGTGGAGTTCATACCTTTTCTGGGACAATGCAAATTTAAAGGCTGCTCTCATCGACACGAACCGCAGTGTATTATTAAAGAAGCTGTCACTGCAGAAAAAATCACAGAACAGCGCTACAACAGTTACTGTAGTCTGTATGATTCTCTTTAACTTTAAGTTTGTGTTCCGGCTGAACTCTGTCTCAATTGCCTGCTGATTTTAGCAAACTGTTCCTGAACGGAGATAGACGTTTTTGAAGAATCGGCAGTTAAGGAACTGCTTTCTTTTGCTGCTTCCGCGGCAGACTTTTCCAACTGAATATCACCAAGCACAAGAGACCGTAAACGCACCTGTTCCAAATCAAGTTCAGGTCTCGGTACGAATGCGATTTTCTGCAGCACGTCCTGCAGTTCCGAGCGTTGTTTATGCAGGTGCTGGATGAGCCACTCTGACCCCGGAGTACTATTCAACAACTCCAAACCTTCCTCAGATGAAACATAAAGCACTAAAACAGCGTGCCCTCTTGAAACACGATGTAGAAACGCCGGCATACAGTTTTGATGTACTCCTTCCGGTGTGAGAAGATGCCAGTCTTTCGCCAGTGAAGCAACCTGACTCTGATCATATTGTGCTTGTCCTAAATCACCGACATGACAGCGGATATCGTCTAATTTTAATTCTGGCAACAAACGGTGAAACATGCGAAGATAAGCCTCAGTTTCAAAGCGTAACGCTTGGGAGATGCTGCCGTCATAAACTGTTAAGTGCAGAATTGTCTGCTGAGGTTTGAATCTGACTTTGTGTTTCAGCAGTTCTGTTTCTTCAGTTGACAATAAACGTTTCAGTTTCTTTTGCAACTTCCCGTTCAATTGCGCTGACTGGTTAAAACTTTCACCCTTTAATTTTTCTGCTGCCTGCAGAAAATCTGCAGAGACACCTGCTTTAACAAGTTCCTGAGTAAAATCAGCATTCACCGTGAACTTACGCAGAACAGAAATATTACGCGGGTATGCGTTCCGGGCCAAAAACTTGTCAATCTCTGCAAACCAGAGTTTACGTAATTTGACTAGATAAAGCAGATGCTGTTGTCCCGATGCTTCAAAAATGGCGCGCAGAATAGCCAGAGCATTTCCGTATGTCTTGTGTCCGGATGAGTTTTGATATCGAATCGTGCGAAGAAACTGCGTTAGCAAATTGCGATCTTGATTTTCATACGTTAGACTAACCATAATTTAAAATTTTCCTTCAGTCAAAAAGCATTATGTTGGTCAGTGAAGTCCCTGGTATTCTCGTTGCCATGCCCACGCTAAGAGATACTTATTTTGAGAAATCAGTAATTCTTTTGTGCAGTTATGACGCAGAAGGTGCATTCGGTCTAGTAATGAATCATCCCTCTACAACTCAGGTAAAAGAGATACTCTCCGAAGAACTGCAGGAAAATGCTGTCTTCGACATCCCTTTGCTGGTCGGAGGACCTGTTCAACCTGAATCTTTTTGGGCGGTTCACAGTGCTGATTTTTCAGTCGAAGAGACCACCATTCTTTCACCAAAAATAAATTTAAGTTCCGCGAATGATATTCTATCTCCACTTGCTGCAGGTCAGACTGTGGAGTCTTATCAATTCGGCAGCGGATATGCCGGCTGGGGTGCGGGGCAACTCGACCGTGAAATTCAGGAAGAATCATGGTGGCTCGGACCTCTCGATGAATCACTACTGCTTGAACTGGACTACGAACTGCGCTGGGATAAAACTATGGAAAATCTTGGCTTTGACCTGCTGACCACCACTTTTTCTCAAACAGGCATGGTATAAAATATTATTCTAAGCTTAGCATTCCAGGAAACTTCTTGGTAAACAGGTTTAATTCTTCCCACAATTTATCCACTGAGGTTTCTGGCAGGATAAAACTTTCCCCTAATTTTTTTAAGAGAATAAAATTCACAGCCTGTTTTTGTGCTTTTTTATCGTGCAGAATCAAATTCCGAAAAGTATCATAATCCAGTTTCACCAGTTTTACAGGCAACAAATTTTGTGTCAGGGAACTGCTGATAATATCCCACTCATTTTGCGCAAGCTCATTCCAGCGCCATGAAACAAATGCGGCAAATAACATTCCTGTACCAACTGCTTCTCCATGCAGGTACTTACCGTAACCGGCATGGGTTTCGATTAAATGTCCCAGTGTATGACCAAAATTGAGATTTGCACGCAACCCCTTTTCTGTCTCATCCTGCTCTACAACCCGTCCTTTTATTTTACAGGAACGGAAAATCGCTTCTTCCAGATAATCAAAATCAAGCGGTTCCAGGGAGTGCTGCAGAGTAAAGTTGAAAAAATCCGCATCCTGGATCAAGCCATGTTTGAGCAGTTCCATATAGCCTGCTTTCAACTCACGTGAAGGCAAAGTTTTCAGAAATGAGAGTTCTATGCAGACGTATTCAGGCTGTTTGAAGGAGCCAATCGTGTTTTTGCCAGCAGGATGATTAACCGCTGTTTTCCCGCCAACGCTGCTGTCAACGTCAGAGAGTAGAGTTGTAGGCACCTGAATGAAAGGTATCCCGCGTACAAAAGTCGAGGCGGCAAACCCAGCCATGTCTCCGATTACACCGCCTCCGAATGCTATCAACAAGGTTTTCCGGTTAGCGCTGACATTCATCAAAAAATCAAATACGAGCGAAAGCGATTCCAGGTTTTTATACTCTTCTCCATCGGGCAGTACACAGGTTGAAACCTTAACTCCAGAATCTGCTAAAATATTGAAAATAAAGTCCGGATACAGATCCTGCAAAGTTGTGTTTGTCACTACAACCACATGCTCCGCAGAGTTGATTTTAATGGCATCCGGAAGTTTGTTATTGATAATATTTAGCCCAATATCAATCTGATATTCTCGACCAGGCAAATTAACTTGAAGAGTTTTCATAGTTTTTCAGCTTATTTAATCTTTACTGATATTCCTGCCACACACCAGTTTACTTCATCACAGGCTTCAGCAAGCTGTTGCGAGATGCGTCCGGATAAATCCGCAAATTTTCTGGCTAAAGGATTGACCGGAATGACACCGAGCCCAACCTCATTCAGCACAAAGACAAGCTCACGTTCCAGCGAGAGCAAACTTTCAATTTCGGCAAATATTTTACTTTCCGGGAGTTTATGATGTAAAGCATTATTGAGCCACATAGTCATACATTCAATCAGCACAGGTGCATCTGTTCCAGTAAGTGCCTCCGTTAAAAACAACGGTTCCTCAATAGTCTTAAATTTTTTACCCCGCCGCTGACGGTGTTCCGAGATACGCTTTCCCATTTCGGGATCAAGCAATTCTGTGGTAGCCAGATAAACAGGTTTCTGTGCTTGAGCCATTTTCAGGATACGCATTTCCGCGTGACGTGATTTTCCACTTTTGACTCCACCGGTGACCAGAATTTTCATGTACTGAAAAATGGATTGAATCCAGAAAACCACAAACAGCTTCCGGAGATGAGTGCTCCAAGCAATGAGGTTGCTAAAGCAAATTTGTTCATAAGTTGAATGTCAGTGTAGGACGCGCCTTCTCTGTCTCCAGGACTGCCGAGCCAATAATCGTGAGCCAGTTTACCTTCTCTCCAAACCGGTCCACAAAGTTTTATTTTCAACGCTCCGGCCGCAGTCGCTTCGGACCAACCTGCATTTGGACTAGGCAGTTTTGAGTAATCCTTCCATCCTACTTTGAATGCGTTCCTTCCAGACAATCCGGGAATTAAAGCGGCGCTTCCGGAAAGTAAAAGCCAACTGAGTCTCGCAGGAATCCAACTCAGTAAATCATCAAACCTGGCTCCGCACCAGCCAAAATCCTGATAACGCTCATTACGGTAACCGACCATAGAATCTAGGGTACTGACAACTTTATAAAACAGCATCCCCGGTATGCCGAAAAAACAAAAGTAAAACAACGGTGCAATCACTCCATCATTCAAATTTTCACTGACACTTTCAACCGCAGCACGTCCGCATGCCGTTAAATCCATCTGCTTTGTGTCACGTCCAACAAGCATCCCAACCTGACGTTTTGCTTCAGCAAGGTCATCTTCTTTGATAGCTGTCGCTACATGTTTTGCATGCTGCAGCAAATCACCTAATGCGAGGAAACTCCAGCCTAGATACACATACCAGAGCCAACTTAAACTCCAATGCACAGATGCCAGTAAATAAAAAACACTCATGCCTATCACCAGCGAACTGGCTAATAAAAGCAGCACTAAAATGATTCCACCAATTTTACCATCCAGTCCGATATTTCTGAGTCTGAGTTCATACCATGTTAACAACTTACCAATCAAACGCACAGGATGAAGACGATAAACAGGATCACCAAAAAGCAAATCCAGCCCAAAAATCAAGGCTAACATAATACCTGGATGTGTGAGTATTTCAGCAAACTCTATCTTCATCCCTTTTTGTTTTTAACGTTTTTTGTTCTTTTTGTACCCTTCACGTTTTTTACACCTTTTGCAGGCACAGCACTTTCTAGTGCAATCTTTTTGTTTAAGGCTTCATCCGGAAGCCATAATTTTTGCTTAAAAATCCAAAATAAACCTGCAGCAAAGAGCAGGAGACTGATGGCATAAGCCGCTAAGAACTTTGAGTCAGCAATAACAAAATATTGATTGTCCATACGGAGCGGAGTTAACAATGAACGCAAAACCGCGTACGACAGCAAATAAACCGCACCAAGCATACCAGGACGAAAATTTCTCAGACGCAGTTTCCAGAGGAGATAGAAAATCAGAAAATTGCCCAGCGATTCATATATCATCGTGGGATGAACTGGCGCTCCATGCGCATATCGAGCGACGGCAGTACCTGCTGGAAAAACAATACCTGTCCAGAACTCAGTAATCGGACCTGCGGTTTCACCATTGGTGAAATTTCCCCAGCGGCCTATCGCTTGTCCTAAAATCATGCACATCGCACTGATGTCAAACATCACTGGCAAAGACATTTTCTTGACTCTACAGTAAAGCGGAAACACAATAATACCGCCCAGAATAGCACCGTGAATCGCCAAACCGCCTTCCCAAACCGCAAATACTTTCCAAAATGGTTGAAATGCATAATAATTCGACCATTCGAAAATCACTTCGTATGCTCGTCCGCCTGCCAATCCTGCAAAAAAGAGCAGCATCGTCATGTTCATGGCTTCATCTTCGCCGAGATTTATACGTCTCCTTGCTACTTCCGCAAGAACTATTCGCGTGCTGATCAACAGCGAAACAGCGTAAAATAAACCGTAAAAACGAGGTTCCA
Source organism: SAR324 cluster bacterium (assembly GCA_028822475.1). GTDB lineage: Bacteria > SAR324 > SAR324 > SAR324 > NAC60-12 > Arctic96AD-7. The sequence continues at coordinate 13,648 of JAPKDT010000003.1, read as the reverse complement.
ACATGATGTTGAACCAGGGTATTTCAACTGAAAAAATATATGGATACATGTTTTATTTTGAAAGTGATTTATCCGGAAAGTACATTTCCAAGAATTGTCTTTTGAACAACAATGTGTGAGCGGATGCCCTCTCCGGCCAAATCCAGCATTGAATTCAACTGATCACGGGAATAAGTTTTTCCTTCTGCTGTTCCCTGGACTTCCACAAATTCTCCACAATCGAGCATAACGACGTTCATGTCGACTTCCGCATTTTTGTCTTCATCATATTTCAAATCGAGCATGGACTGTTGATTTACAATACCAACACTAATGGCGGCAAGGTATTCTTTTACCGGGAACTCTTTAATCTGTCCTGCCTGAAATATTTTACGTAAAGCTAAAATCAGTGCTACAAACCCGCCTGTTATGGATGCGGTACGTGTACCTCCGTCGGCTTGAATTACATCACAGTCAATCCAGACCGTGTGATTCCCAAGTGCGTCAAGATCCACAACAGAACGTAGTGAACGGCCTATTAAACGTTGAATTTCCTGACTGCGTCCGTCTATTTTTCCGGTTTCCCTTTTTCTGCGACTTCCGGTTGAACGCGGCAACATTCCGTACTCTGCAGTGACCCAGCCGTGACGGGCTTTTTTATCTTTATCCAAAAGCCAATCCGGAACTTTATTATCAACAGAAGCGGTGCAAATAATTTTCGTGTTTCCGGAAGAAACAAGAACTGATCCTTCTGCGAACATTGTATATTCAGTGTTAATTTCCAGCGGTCTTGCTTGATTGTTGGCACGTCCGTCGGTTCGAGTGTTTGACATATAATTATCTATATTCATTGTTTAATTTTTTAATTCCGTGTGCATCGCCTATAATAGTAAGGCGGTCACCTTCCTCTAAAACTGTTTGTCCCCGAGGGATTATCGTTTCTCCTTTTCGTCGAATCAGTGCCACCAGACTTCCTTCTGGCATCCGAATTTCTCCCAGTGAGTGTCCAATAAGCACAGAAGAAGGAGAGTTGCCACGAATTCTGAGTGATAAAAATCTTTCATCACGTAACAAAATTTCCTTCAATTCCTGTTCGTCGGTAGCGGCCAGCCAGTCCTTGAGAAAATTATCATCATCAACCCTCCCCGCAATTTGAGCCAGAATCCGCAGATGCTGGCCTGGATTTTCGTTTGGGCTGACCAAAAAGAAAAATGCGTGTATCGGTCCCTGAAGAGATATTTTTCCTGAAAAATCAGGTGCTTCTACAAAACATGTTTCTTTCGCTCTGACGATCACCATTTCAGCACGCTCAATCTCCGGCAGCCGAATGTGCGGTAACGCAGCGCCATGTGAAATTGGAGTTGCACCAATCCTGCTGCCCTCCAGAAATCCTTGCTCAAGGTCTTTTGCAGGAATCCCCAAACTGCTAGCTAATGCCTGAGCAACGTCGTGAGTAATTTCCTCAAAAAGATATTTCTGCGAAAATTCCATCACCTGCGCACGGGTGACAACTTCATCAAAGGGGTCTTCTTCACGCACCCCTTTTTCTTTCATAATGCCGCGTAATTCCCGATCAAGACCTTCAAATCTTTGCTTTCCGAGACGTGCAAATAAATGATAAATCGCACCTGAACGCACAACTCGTTCACGAGCATAAAAAATATACCAAATTGTTCCAAGAGTGACGAGTGCCAGTGAAAATAAAATAGGCATCATCCCCATTTCCGCAATCAGCCACATGGGCGAAAAAACTCCAAACAGCTGCATCCAAGGATAAAAGGGCGAACGATATCCGGGATCATAAGCCTCTATTCTGCTTTCACGCATCACGATGACAGCAAAACAAATCAGCGCAAACATCATCAATTGAAACGCACTCGCCAGCTTGGCAATGCTGGCAATATCAAAGCTCATCACCAGAAAGATGATGAAACAGACTGTCACGGCAATTCCGTAATGCGGAATATTTCGGGAGGTAAGTTTTGAGAAGATTGCCGGAATAAGATGATCTCTGCTCATCGCGAGGGGGTAACGTGACGCACTCAATATTCCGGCGTTTGCAACTGAAGCAAAAGCAATCACAGCTGCGACAGTCACTCCTATTTTACCCCAATTCCCAAACAAAACCTCTGCCGCAGACGCAACCGGTGTTAAATCATGTGCAAGTATTTCTGCAGGTAGCACACCGACCATAATCGTAGTACCTGCAGCATAAACCGCGATCGCAGTTGCAATCGCAAGGAAAACTCCAAGAGGTAGATTCCGTTCAGGATTTTCTATCTCTTCCGCAACGCTCGCAATGTTAGTTATACCAACGTAGCTGATATAAACCAGCCCTGCTGTTGAAATAATTGAAACCCCGCCTTTGTCATAAAACCCATCAAAATTGCGGTAATTTATTTGCGGTAAGCCCTCACCGATGAAAAAAAACAAGATCAGCAACAGGGCAAAAACCATGAAGACCTGAAACGTTCCTGTTTTCCTTGCTCCAAAAAGATTAACGACACCAAAAAAGACTGCCAAAATTACCGCCAATGTCACAACTGGTACATCCGGCCAAAAAATGCGGAGATAAGCTCCCATGCCGATCAAGGCAAATGCGGTTTTTAAAACCAGTGCCAGCCAAGTTCCCAATCCGCCTATGGTACCGACAAACGGCCCCATGCTTCGATCAAGAAAATAATATGCTCCACCAGCTCTCGGCATCGCAGTTGAAAGCTCAACCATGCTGAACATTGCAGGAATAAGAGGAATTGCCGCAATTAAATAACTCAAAACAACTGCCGGACCAGCTTCGTTAAAGGCAATTCCGGGCAACAGGAAAAAACCTGCGCTCAGGGTTGTACCAGTCGCAATGGCGTACACATTGAGTAATGTCAGTTCTTTTTTGAGCATATTTTTTCAGAAATTTATTTTTTGCTTTATACCTCAAGAAAATCCACGTTATAAATCGCTCGTTTCTATTTACACTTAAGCATGATTGACGGGAGAAAAAACTTGAGTCAGCTCGATGCTATAAATTTCCTGCCTCGATCACTTCCATCTCAGCACTAACTTCAAACTCAAAAAATTTATCTTCCAGCTCAAGGTTGTAGCTCATTGATTCAAATGCGATTGTACGGTAATTACCCTGTTGATCCATCAGTGCTATTGTACGTAAATTGTAGGTTTCCGGATCAACCTCTAATTGGATAAAAGCTAAATTTGCCGTCTCTTTATTAGGTTCAAGTTCAACAATCAAACCCTGCTGATTTTTCAACAAGGATTTGCTGATTTTACGTCGTTTAAAATCCTCATTCAAATCACCTAAACCGAGCAGAAAAGAAAGCGCTGTTCCGTCAGTTAGTTTTTCCAGTTTTTGAATAGTCACATTTTCGAGCAAAGTATCATAGAGCCACAAGGTTTCACCGTTTGTTACCAGCAACTGCTCTTCCGGAGCGTCGTACAGCCAGCGCATTTTCCCCGGACGTTTATAAGAAACCTCCCCCTCTGCTTTCCTAGGGGCGCTTTCAGAATTTGCGCGAAAGCTGGTTTGTCTAAAATGTCCTGAAAAACTCAGAATACTGTGATATTGCGTCTGAATAAGTTGCAACAGATTGTCTTCACCCGCAAGAATCTGTCCTGAAAATCCGCTTATAATAAAGAAACTTAGTATCAGTAAATATTTTTTCATACAATAATAACTGTGTTTTCAACTGTCAGGAGCTTGTTTTTTGACACGAGGTTCTGTTTTAGCAATAGAGTTCAGCAAGTCGAAAATATTGCTACGGTTGAGATTACTTTTGTATAAGCTGTATAAGCCAAAAAACCATATAAACAGCGGCGGCAGCCACAAGACGTATGGTTGATAATTCAGATTCGCGGTCATTTCTTTTGCTCCCATCCACAAAATATAATAGAAGACCACCAAAATCAGTCCCCGCAAAAAAGCTCCGGAACGTCCACGCCGTGGATTAACCAGACCTAATGGAACCATTGCCACGGCAAAAGCCACGCAAGCCCAGGGTGTAGTCAATCTTAAAAAAAGTTCCATTTGTGAGGATTGACTGGAATTGCCCCATAGAGAACTAGTTGGGACGCCCCAAATATGACCATCTTTTTTTTCAGGCACTATTTGCGGTGGTCGGAAAATATAGTGGAATTTTTCAAAAGCGATCGTCCGGTAATTTTCTGCAGATCCCTGCAAATGAATGAGCCCGTCTTCAAGGGTTAAAACCAAATCGCGTTCACCTTCACGAACATTGATACGTCCACGATCCGCAAGAGTAACCATCGAATCCACCGTCAGTTCCATGTCGGTAATAAAAACACCGCTCAAATCTTCATTTTCACCTTTGTCCTGAACGTGTAAAACCTTGCCCGGGAAATCATAATTCAGTACTAAAGGTTGAATTGTTTTTGTAGTCTGAGTTTTCAGCACCTTCAGTTTTTCTTCCTCAAAAGCCGCGTATCCTGCAGGCTGCAGCCAGAGTGTAATGCTCAACGCAAGTGCAGTCGCAACAATGCCGAATAAAAAAAATGGACGTCCAATCTGCCAGTAACTTATGCCTATTGCATTCATCGCATAAATTTCATTGTCCGTGGAAAGTCGTACCATCAGCACGACACTCGCTATCACAATTGCTAAAGGCAAAGTCACAGACAAAAACTGCGGCAGGCGGTAAAGCAGCAGCAGAGCAACACTAAAAACGCTAACCCCACGTTCCACTATTAAATATATCAGACGATAAACAGTTTCCATCGAAAGGATGAAAGTCAGTATTCCGGAAGCCAGTATAAACGGAAAAATCAACTGTAAAAATATCGAACGCGAAAGCAGCATGGATAATTTAAAGTTGATCCTTGATTTGCCATGCCACTCGCATAGCGTTCAGTCCGTCCTGACCAGTCACTTCTGTGTTTTCACCTGCACGTACCGCGGACATAAAACTTTCTATTTCTGCTAATAAAGCATCCCCTTTTTCCAGTTGAAAGGTTTCAGGACGAAGATTTTCCGGATCAGGAACTGCCTCGGAATTCACCTGTAATTTGCGTGCCTGCCCTGTTCCGTAATCAAGAGAGAGATAAAGTCCGGACTGGAAAATCCGCATTTTGCGTTCGGCTTTGTCGGAAACACGACTGGCCGTTAAGTCCGCAATACATCCGGAAGGAAAGCGCAGTCTCGCGTTGGCCAGGTCTGCAGTTGCGGTGATGATGTTTACACCTGTACCTTCCACAGATTCTGGATACTCTCCAACCACTGCCAACACTAGATCAATGTCATGAATCATTAAATCTAGAATAACATCTACGTCAGTTCCGCGTTTTGGAAATGGTGCAATGCGGATGTTTTCAATAAATTTTGGCTGATCAATTAACTGCTGAAATTCGGTAAAAACGGGATTGAAACGTTCCAGATGCCCGATCTGCAGCCGCACATTTTTGTCCCTTGACAACTGTTCCAGTTCTTCTGCTTCTTCAATTGTAGCAGCAAACGGTTTTTCGAGCAAAACATGAACTCCGTTTTGCATAAAGGTTTTTGCCGTTTCATAATGATGCACGGTCGGTACAACGATGCTCACCGCGTCTACCCGATCCAATACCTCGTTATAATCAGTATAATAAGGAACCTCAAGTTCATCCGCAACTTTTTGAGCCTGTTCCGGATCAATATCAACCACACCAATCAATTCGGAGTCAGCAAGTCCGGCATATTTTTGAGCATGAAAGCGCCCAAGGTAGCCCACACCAATTACTGCAGTTTTTAACATTTTCATTCTTTTTGTTAGTTATGCGACTTGATAAATTAGTGGAAGATAAATTGCTTCTGGGATCTCAAGATGATTTTCTTCTGCTGCCTAAAATCACTTAGAGTTCCTTAGCTGTCTTAGCAGCTAAAATCTTTAACTAATATCCAAAAACCACAATACTCAATTCGCGAGTTTTTCCAATTCTAGAATCTGCTGTTTGAGTGCAGATAGAGTCTTTTCGGTAGCAACAACTTTATCGCGTAATTCTGACACCACTTTTTCAGGAGCTTGCTTGAGGAAACCGGGATTGTCTAGTTTGCTACGGCTTTTTTGGACAAAACCTGATTCTGCTTTGAGTTTCTTCTGGAGTGTCTCAATTTCTTTTTTCCAGTCCAACGCAGAAGCCTCGATGCTGGCTAGTGTATCCTGAAAATAAGCGCTGAGAGTGTCACTGACAGCTTCAGGTGTTTTTTCGCTGATATTCAATTCACTCAAACGGGCAAGACGGATTATCAAGTCATGATTTTCACGAAAAAGTTCTGCATGTTTAGCGGAATCAAGAGTCGCGGAAACTTTTTTATCAAGACCGATCTTCGCTTTTTCACGCAGGGCACGGATTTGAGAAATACTTTCCTTGATAATTTCAATTCGTTCGTGTGCGACCTTAAACTGATAAGGCTGCACTTGCGGCCACTCGCTGACAGCCAGCATTTCAGACTGTTGAAATTGCCCCCAGAGTGCTTCAGTGACAAAGGGCACATAAGGATGCAGCAGCTTAATCAAAGTTGTAAAAGCATAAGCCAGCACCTGATTATCTTCTGCTGAGCGCTGTGGATTTTTGTCCATTTCGAGATACCAGTCACAAAAGTCTCCCCAGAAAAAACTTTTTAAATTATCCGCGACATCCGACAATCGGTGTGCTTCAAGCCCAGCCTGAGTACTGCGAATCAAATCATTCAGTCCGTGCAAAATCCACTTTGCCAGTTCCGAATTTACATTTTGAGGTGGTGTAAGCGTTGTTTTTTCCGGAATTGTCATCAAAATATATCTGCCGGCATTCCAAATTTTATTGGCAAAACGGCGGCTGCTTTCCATTTTTTCCGGATAAAGCCGCAAATCCTGTCCGGGACCGGTTCCTAAAATCAGGGCAATCCGCAAGGCATCCGCACCATACTCTTTTATACTGACCAAAGGATCAATCACAGTTTTAGGTTCAGATTTTGACATTTTCTTACCATCACGTGTACGGATAAGTCCATGCAGATAGACGGTTTTAAAAGGTACATCTTGCAGCATATAAGTCGTCATCAAAATCATCCGCGCCACCCAGAAAAACAGGATATCATAACCTGTTTCCATAATATTCGTCGGATGGAATTTTTGAAAATCCGGACTGCGTTCCAATATCTCTTCCAGCGTCAGAGAAAAATCATCAGCAAGTTTCGGATCCACCAGCGTGCTCCATGTCCAGAGTGCGGATGAAAACCAGGTGTCCAGTGTGTCCGGATCCTGCTCCCAACCGTCCGCGACTTCAAGTTGTTGCAGACTCACCTTTGTTTCAGCATCACGGTAATAAACCGGAATGCGGTGTCCCCACCAAATTTGACGCGAAATACACCAGTCCTGCAAATTATCAATCCAGTGAAAATAAGTAGAATCAAAACGTTCCGGAACCAGACTAATGTCTCCTGAACGTACTACGTCGATCATAACTTCTTTGAGACTTTGCTTTCCCCCTTTCCACTCAACAGCTGGTTTGTTCACGTCAATAAACCACTGCTCGCGGATTTGCGGTTCAATCGCGCCGCCTCCGCGACTGTTAAAAGCTTTGCTGTGTGTATAATCCGCATCTGTTTTAACCAACAAACCCTTGGCCTGCAGTTTTTCCACAATTTGCGGACGCGCCACAATAATCGACATTCCTGCAAATTCATTGGCGATCGACAGTAAATTCCCGTCAAAATCAATAATCGGTTCCTTTTCCAGACCATGCCGTTCAGCAATACCAAAATCCACATGATCGTGCCATGGCGTAATTGTCATCACGCCTGTTCCGAATTCCGGATCAACCACATCATCCTTGATAATAGTGGCGGTTATCTTTCCATTGATCCATTCGCATTCAAACGTATCACGGTGTTTGTACTGCGTATAACGCTGATCATCCGGATGCATGACAACATATTTGTCACCGAATTTAGTTTCCGGACGTACCGTGCCGATCTGGAAGGGACCGTATTGAAAAGTGAAAAACGGGGAATTAGTATCTTTGCGTTCCACTTCATCATCGGAAACATTGGTTTTAAGGTACGGGTCCCAATTGACGATACGTGGTCCGCGGAAAATCAAACCATCTTCATACATCCTTTTAAAAGTCTCATTTACACAACGGTTAAGTTGCGGATCCATCGTATAGCGCTCTCGGCTCCAGTCACAACTTGAACCCAGCGCTTTGACCTGGTTACGTATTGTGCCTTGAGAATTTTTGACATATTCCGCAATCCGCCGCAAGACCTCATCACGACCCAATTCCGCACGTGGATCAGCAATTCCTTCCTGAGTTTTGATTTGTTGCAAAACCACATTTTCTGTGGCGATCGCCGCATGATCAGTTCCCGGCAGCCAAAGTGCCTCATGTCCGTCCATGCGCTGCCAGCGAATAAAAATATCTTCCAGAACCAGCATTACCGCGTGGCCTACATGCAGTTGTCCGGTGGCGTTCGGAGGAGGCATTGAAATTGTGAAAGCCGGTTTTTCGGAATTCGCATCCGCCCGGAAAGCACCACTAGATTCCCACTGCTCTGCAATTTGTTTCTCAAATGCTTGAGGATCGTAGGCTTTTGCTAATGAGGTCATTTGTGTTTGGTTCAGAATGGAACTTAGGATGGATAATTGAGAAGCTGCAACTCTAAAATAAATTAAGTATTCGTGCAGGTCAAGTTATGAAAATCAGGGCAATTCCTGCACCTTCCTATTACCAAACCCAACGGTAGTTCAGGCGATTTTTTTGGCAATTCCATGGCACTTTTTAAATTTTTTCCCACTCCCGCAAGGGCATGGTTCGTTACGACCTGCAGTGGGCTGGGCACGAACAGGTTGTGGTTTTTTCTTTTTTTCTTTTTCCTCGGAAGGTTTTTCAACCTCTCCATGGATGAATTCCACATCCTGCAACAGCGGTGTTGGTTCAGGTTCTGCCAAAGGGTGTGCTATCGTTAATTTGTAAAATGTGCTGATTGCTTCCAGATCAATCCTGTTCATTAAATCTGAAAACATTTCAAATGCCTGTTTTCGATATTCGTCCAGTGGTTTTTTCTGTGCATAACCAACCAGACCGATACCTTCACGCAGATGGTCCATGGACAGCAAATGATCCTTCCAGAGGTTATCGTTGACCTTCAATAAAACCTGCCGTTCCAGATCAAGAATCATCTTGGTTAAAAGCTCTTTACGCTCTTCCGTGCTAACTTGCTGTTCAAAATTAAATTCTGCAACTTTGCTGAAAAAATCAATTTTTTCTTTGTAGAGGTCTTCAATCCAAGTGTAAAATTTTTCTGCATGTTCATCCGCTTTTAGTTCTTCTTCAAACCATTTGTCGTTCGGCAGCCTGGCAAAAACGCCTTCAAAAGCACGATTAAAACCCTGAACATCCCACTGATCCGCGTACTTGTCTGCACAATGTTGATCCATCATCCGGTCAACTATTCCATCGCACATTTCTAAAATAAGGTTCTGTACACCATCGCCTAGAATTTCACGACGCCGGCCGTAGATGATGGAACGCTGCTTTTCCATCACATCATCGTATTCAAGCACGTGCTTCCGGATATCAAAGTGATATCCTTCTACCTTTCTCTGAGCGTTGCCAATGGCCTTGGTGATGAAGACATGTTCTATCGGTTCGTCTTCTTCAATGTTCAGTTTGTCCATCAGTTTTGAAATACGCTCACCACCAAAAATCCGCAATAAATCGTCCTCCAGCGAAAGCAGAAACTGGGAAGCTCCCGGATCACCCTGCCGCCCCGAACGTCCGCGAAATTGATTGTCAATCCGGCGGCTGTCATGCCTACCTGTGCCGAGCACAAACAATCCTCCGACTTTAAGCGTTTCCGGAGAAGGTTTAATATCTGTACCGCGTCCCGCCATGTTTGTCGCAATCGTTACTGCACCAAATTGACCTGCAATTGAAATAATTTCTGCTTCACGTTCATGGTGTTTTGCGTTAAGAACTTCATGAGCAATGCCTTTTTGCTTGAGTAGTTTACTGATTGATTCAGAAACTTCAATCGAAACTGTGCCGACCAAAACCGGTTGACCTTTCTGATTCAGTTCACTGATACGCTCTACCGTTGCCCGATATTTAGCGTCCACAGTTTTGAAAACTACATCCGAAAGATCTTTACGCGCAAGAGGTTTGTTGGTAGGAACTACAACAACGCCTAAATTATAAATTTTCTTAAATTCATTTTTTTCGGTTTCAGCTGTTCCTGTCATTCCGGAAAGTTTGTTATAAAGCCGGAAATAATTTTGGAAAGTAATTGTCGCAAGTGTCTGGTTTTCACGTTCAACCGTTACGCCTTCTTTTGCTTCCAAGGCTTGATGTAGCCCGTCACTGAAACGGCGTCCCGGCATCAAACGTCCAGTAAACTCGTCAACGATAATTACCTGGCCTTCCTGTACCACATAATCAACATCCTTATTGAACATGTAGTGGGCTTTTAATGCCTGATTAACATGATGCAGAATTTCCATGTTTTCATAATCAAACAAGCTTGTATCCTTAACCAACAGATCCTGAAGACGTTCCTCGATTTTGACGGAACCCTGATCGGTCAGGTTGATGCTACGTGCCCTTTCATCAAGCGCAAAGTCTCCATCGCGCACAATATCATGGTCTTCCAGTTCTTCCAGATTGTCTGCGATATTATGCACTTGATCCTGAGGCAGTTTTCCTACTTCCTCCTTGCGAATTTCACGACTGAGGCCATAAACAAATTTATTTATTTGATGATATTTATCAATGTTATCTTCAGTAGGACCACTGATGATCAAGGGTGTACGTGCTTCGTCAACAAGGATGCTGTCCACCTCATCGACCACAGCAAAATTAAAATCACGCTGAACATAGTCCTCAAGGGAAAATTTCATGTTGTCGCGCAAATAATCAAAACCGAACTCGTTGTTTGTACCATATGTAATGTCAGCAGCATAAGCACCGCGGCGGCCTTCATCATAAACTCCGTGCTGAATCAAACCAACCTTTAATCCAAGAAATTCAAAGATCTGTCCCATCCACTGACTGTCACGTTTTGCCAGGTAGTCATTCGGCGTAATGATATGAACACCTTTTCCACTAAGCGCATTTAGATATACCGGACAAGTTGAGGACAAAGTTTTTCCTTCACCAGTCGCCATTTCCGCGATGTTTCCATGGTGCAGAGCCAAGCCTCCCAGCAACTGAACGTCGTAGTGACGCTCTCCGATGACACGCTGTGAAGCTTCTCTCACGAGGGCAAAAGCTTCCGGGATCAAGTCATCCAGAGCTTCATCTGCTTTCAGTCTTGCTTGAAATTCCGCTGTTTTTTTAGGAAAATCTTCATCCGCCAAAGCCTTTACTTCAGCTTCCTGCGCATTTATTTTGTCTACTTCTTTTTGATAAGACTTTAGTGTTTTTGTATTTTCGTCACCAAATATTTTTTTAACGTTTTTCCACATATGTTCCTTGTACCAATTACGGTAGAGTGAGGACGGTTGGCTGAAGGCGAGAGTGTAATTTGATGGCGGGTAGTATTTTTTGCTGTAATTGCTTTACCCGTTGACAACATCAGTCCAACTAAATCCGGTAATGTAATTGTAGCAAAACCGGCTTTCCGGGTCAAGAACTACGAAGTCTGGACAACAAGTAAAAGGCTGAACAATAACTTGCAATTCCGAGGGGTTAGCTTATCTTCAAGATAGCTTAATACTTTTTTGAAATGATTGACCTATGAGAGTTTATTTTCTGTTTTTGCTCCTACTGACGGCACTACTGGGCGGATGTTATCCGGAATCACTTAATTTTAGACCCGGTTGGGGAACACGTATGATTGACGGTACTGTGCTGGAGGAAAATGCTAAAGTGCTTGAATCACAGGCCTTCATTATCGTTCTTGAATACTATTCAAACTTTGTTAAATTTGAAAATGAATCACCTCTTTATGCTCCAAAGGCACGGGTGGTTTTTCCAGAAAAGAACGGTAATTTTCACATTAGCTTTGACCTTAAAGCAACTGCCATAGATTTGACTTTTGTAGCTTCAGGTTACAACATGCAGCGTTTCCGCTTTCGAAGACAACTCGGAATTGGCGAGTTACATTATGACGCAAGCTTGTCACGCAGTGAGGTTTGGAAAAATGAATTCATTCTGCAGACTGCGCCTTTTTTGGAAAATTTCATCCTTGAACAACGTTATAAAATGCCGGATTCTCAACAGTTGTTTCTTGGAAATTGGCTGGCAGAAGAACGCAGTAGATTTGCTGAGGAGAAAGAAAATTAAAAACTGCTCACACAAAAAATGTTCGGATTCTACTATCATCGTGAAATGCGTAAAAGACTTCATTCAAAGCCGCTGTTTTTCCAACCTCAACGTGACCTTCTGAGTTCAGACTGATCAAGCCATATAAGTAGTTGAAGTTATTGCTTTCACGCATGGTTATGGCCACCGCGTCGTGCAGAGACATTCCATCTTCAACACGGGTTACGATTCTGGCAGCAGCAGCCTGCTGAGTGATTTGTTCTCCAATGCCTGTACAGGAAACACCGGCTTTTGTGGAAGCATAGGTTCCGGCTACCGTAGGGCAGTCACTGACTCGTCCGGGGATTTCACAGCCAATTCCACCGGTTGATGTACCGGCAAAAATGTGTCCTTCTTTGTCAAGCGCCACTGCTCCGACTGTTCCATGCTTTCCTGAACAACGTTTTTCGTACTCTTCCTGGCGTTTTGGAGTAACCGGATCGTAATGTGCCATTCCGTTTCTGCGGCAAAATTCTGTGGCTTGATCAGCGCTCAGAATCGTGTGTTCTTCTTTGGACAGCAAAGCTGCGGCTTCAATTGGATTGCGGATATTTTGCACATTAATAACGCCCGAAAAACGATTATTAGTCCCGTCCATCAAGGCGGCACTCATCCGCACCTGTCCATCAGCCTGCAGCTTTGATCCGGTTCCCGCGTTAAAAATAGGATCATCCTCCAGCATCCTAATTGCGTGACACACAGTTTCTTCAGCCGTGCCTTCTTGCAGTAAAACAAATGACTCCTCCCAGATATTACAAAGGGAGTCGTGCATTTCCTGCGCTTCTGAAAGTTTACCTTCCAAACTTCCGGCACCACCGTGGATGACTAACTGTATCATGTTTATTTATGTGTTGCGTCCAACCATTACAAAAGCAGACCAATAAAAAGGAGCACTCCACTGAACATCATCCAGCATTTCCAGTCGAGCTTCACGCATTGCCTGACGAGCAGACATTCCTGTCAGGAACTTATCGTAAAATTTCGTCATCAAAAGTTGCGTTCCCGCATCACTGACTTCCCAGAATGAATTGATAACATTCTTCACCCCTGCTTCCTGAAAAGATCTACGCAGTCCGTAAACTCCTTCACCTTCGTGTATTTCACCCAGACCAGTTTCACAGGCCGAAAGTACGACCAATTGGGTACCTACTAAATCCAGACTCAAAACTTCCATAGCCGTTAACACACCATCGTTGTCGGTGTCAATTTCGCCCAACATGGAAGCGTTTGCATTTAAACCAGCAAAAGCAAGCCCTGCACGCAGCAAAGGATTATCGGCCGGTGGTGGAACACTGCTTGAACCACGGCTGAGACCTTGCAGACGTTTTTTCAACTTTTCGTCTTCCTCAAGAAAAAAACCGTGGGTTGCAATATGCAGAACTTCCGGAGC
>JAPKDT010000101.1 GCA_028822475.1 SAR324 cluster bacterium | reverse complement strand
GGCCATGGCGCAAAGCCCCGTAATTTTCTTTCGATTTCAAGCGCACTTTCTTCTTGCCAGCGTACGTGTCCTTCTTCTTTTTTGATAATCCGGCAGAAAGTTGCCTCTGTTTCGTTTTGTTCAGTTTCAGTAAAATTAGCGCAAAGTAATTTAGGCAAAGTTTCTTCAATCAGTTTCCCGCCAATTTCTGCCAATCTACTGCCGAGTAACGGTGTAGTATCATCCAGAAGAATCGTTTCTTTTGCGGAAGACGCAACCAATGGTCCTGCATCGAGCCGCAAAACCATTTTTTGTAAAGAAACGCCTGTTGTTTCAAATCCAGAAGAAATTGCTGCCTGTACCGGAGATGCTCCACGTAATTTCGGTAAAAATGAAAAATGCAGATTGAAACATCCGCCTTTCGGAATATCCAAAAACGGCTGCGCCAAAATTTGTCCATAGGCGCAAACCAAAATAAGTTCCGGATTCAGCGAGCGTACTAACTCCAGGGTTTCTGGACTTCCTGCTTTTTCCGGAGTGTGAACAGTCAGTTTTTGCTCTAAAGAGAATTGTTTTATCGGCGAAGCTTTCAACTGACGTTTACGTCCAAACGGACGATCCGGTTGAGTGAAAACAGCGCTTATTTCAGATCCGCTGTCAATGACAGCTTTTAAAGAAGGAATCGCCCACTCAGGTGTTCCCATGAAAATTATGCTCATTATTTTTATTCACTAGAATTGATGATTCTGAAAAAAGCCCTGAAACCGTGTCATTGCTTACAAAGCGAGTATTTTTGTAAAAGCTACTTCACATATTTCAATAATATCCCTCACATACGCTCGGGATGACAAAACATGTGCTCGAAATGATAATGTGGATTTCAGACTTTTTTCGAAACAATCAGCAATTACAAATGATAATTTAACTGACCGCACTATAGTTTAACTTGCTTTGCGAGCAATTTGGGATTAAAGTTCTCTTTGTCTGATTTTTAGCTGAATGTCTAATTTTTCTGGAGTATGACCTGTGGAAGAGCTGAGTCTCGAAAATCCATTTGAACCTGAAAACGCTGAAGCAGTTTCTGTAGAAGGAAGCCCGGAACAGCTTTATGAACAGATGCTGACTCGTGGTGAAGAGTTGCTGAAAAAACCGTTGCAAGGCGGCGGTGAATCCAGGGTTCGTGTGCAGCACAGCAAAGGCCGCATGACTGTTTGGGAGCGCATCAAAGTTTTGACTTCCGCAGAACCGCACATAACTTTTCAAAACTGGGGTTCGGAACTTGACGGAGCCGGAATTGTTACGGGCATTCTCAACATTGGCGGACGAGATGTTGCAGTTTATGGTCATGATTTTACGGTACGTGCCGGTTCGATGGACGCAACAAACGGTGGTAAAATCGCGCGTCAGATTCTAATGGCGGGAGAACACGGAATTCCGCTGATCGGCATGAACGATTCTGCAGGAGCCTATGTTCCTGCTGGAGTTGGAGGTCTTGACGGATATTCCGAAGCTTTTGCGGCGATGCGGAAAATCAGCGGTGTTGTACCGTCCATTATGCTGATGTTCGGTTACAACGCGGGAGGAGGAGCGTACCTGCCACGGCAAGGTTCTTTTGTGATTCAGCCTGAAGACACGTTTTTTGGCTTAACAGGGCCTGACGTAGTACGTGAAGCGCTGGGTGAAAACATTAGCGCGGATGATTTGGGTGGACCGAAAGTTCACAGTAAAAGTGGTGTGGTTGACCTGGTTGCTCCGGATGAATTAGGAGCATTACGTTCCGCTTTAAGGCTTTTAAGTTATCTTCCGGATAATAACCACTCTTCCCCGCCTGTTCGTTCAACGTCATTAACGCTCGATAATTATGTTGAAGAAGAAGCAATCCTGCTCCATAAGACATTCACCAATCCGGTTAGCGGTTTCAATACGCCGTTTGATATGCGCTTGTTTTTACAGCAGTTGGTGGATTATGGAGATTATTTTGAAATTCAGCAGGTCAGGGCAAAACAGTTAACCACGGCATTTGGTAGAATGGGTGGAAATGTGGTGGGTTTTATTGCTAATAACAGCGCTTATGCATCCGGAAACATAGACACGGAAGCCTCCAGAAAAGGTGCGAAATTTATTCGTTTCTGTAACCTGTATAATATTCCGGTTATTTTCCTGGAAGACGTCAGCGGTTATGCTCCAGGCTCCGAACAAGAACGCGCAGGTGTTGTTCAGGCTGGGCGTGAACTGCTTGATGCAATTGTCGATTTACGGGTGCCCCGGCTGACTTTGATAGTGCGAAATGCTTTTGGAGGAGCTTATTGTGCGTGGAACAGTTATCACGTCGGTGGTGATTTTGTTTTTGCTTTGCCCAGTGCAAGAATTGCGGTGATGGGACCAGCGGGAAGGCAGTTCGTTTACAAAGATGAATTCCGCGAAATTCTACAGAAATATCAGCATGATTTGGATTCCGGAAGCGAAGAACACGAAGCCGCGGTTGTTCGTGATGCGGCTATGGCAAAACTGACTTCGCGTTATGAAAGGGAATTACTAAATCCTGAAGAAGCCCTGAAGCTCGGTTCTGTTTCCAGAATTGTGATGCCTGGACACAGCCGTAAAGTATTGGGCAATACGCTTTGTTATCTCTTGAGGCATTATCAACCCAGTGCCATGGGTGGTCCGCAGAGGGAATAGCTGAAACAGCTTGAAAAATCTACCAAAAAGACTATCCTGAGTTGACTGTTTCCTGTCATTCAACGACTGAAAAATCTCACAAAATATTAAAATGCTTGAATTCCTCGGTCACCGCGGTCGGATATTTGTTATTCTTATTTTACTTGCCACATTGCTGGCGATAGTTTTGTTTTTAAACAAAATTCTCTTTCCCTTCTTGCTGGCCAGCTTTCTGGCTTACGTGCTTGCTCCCGTAATTGACAATCTTCACCAGAGAAAAATTCGCTCCTACAGCATTTCACGCGGATTCGCTGTATTGCAGGTTTATTTTGTGATTCTGCTCGTACTGATCGGCGGAGGTAGTTATGTTGTGCCGAATGTTTCTGCTGAAATTGGACATATGATTCAGGAACTACCGAAAGCAGTTACGAAAATCTCTAAAGAATGGGGGCCTGTTTTTGATGAGAAAATGCGTGACATAACTTCCATGTTTCCTGAACCAGAACATCTGGAACCTTTGCCCGTAATTGAAAATAATGAACCGCAATCTAAAACCACTGTGATTCAAAAGGAGAACGGAGAATTACTGAAAATTCTGGATGGTTACACTTATGAAATACGCGGACTTGATTCAGATAGGATCGAGGTTGTGCCTCATCGAAAGATCGGCAGCGAAAGTGGAATTGAAGAAAATCAGCAAGTTCCTCTTGATATAAACACGCAGATTTCCATACTTGCGGAAGAAGGGATGAACCGTTTGAAAGCGGACATGGTTCGTTTTCTGGGACTTGGCCGGAAACTGATCGAGAAAATTGTCGGTTCTGTGTTTACCTTGTTTTTAACATTTATGGTCGCGGCATTTATTCTGGTTGATACAGAGCGGATTTTATCTTTCTGGCGTTCTCTCGTTTCAAAGAAGTATCATGCGCGCTATAACGATTTACTGAAAAGTCTGGATAAAGGTTTGAATGGAGTGGTGCGTGGACAATTAATAATTTGTTTGATAAACGGGATTTTGACCTTTGTCGGCTTGCTTGTGCTAGGCGTTCCCTTCGCCTTTACACTTGGTCTGGTAGCCATGGTTTTTTCATTGATTCCCATCTTTGGTACTATTCTTTCGAGCATACCAATCGTGATCATGGGACTGACTATTTCATTGAGCACAGGACTGCTGGCTTTGGCCTGGATTTTAGTGATTCACTTTATTGAAGGAAATTTCCTCAATCCAAAAATCATGGGAACTTCGGCACAAATCCATCCTGCTATAATTGTGTTTGTCCTCGTAACAGGAGAACATATGGCTGGAATTGCAGGCGCGCTGCTGGCGGTTCCGGTCTATTCCATTCTGCAAACTTTTTTCTTCTTTCTTAAATCGATGGTTGATGAACTCGAAAAAGATGCTGCCTCAGTAGTGTAAACTTCAAACGAAGAATATTATTAATTATCCTCAAAGTTAAAACTGATGTCAGAATTTACACAATTTGCCCATGAGTTGGCGGACGCGTCCGGAAAAGTGATCCGAAAATATTATCGTTCAAAAATGACAGTTGAGGACAAAGCCGATGACAGTCCAGTTACGATAGCGGATCGTCAGACCGAAACGGTTATGCGTGACATGATCTCAGCAAAATATCCGGATCATGATATTCTAGGAGAAGAACACGGATACGTACCAACAGGAAGCAGATGGAAATGGGTGCTCGATCCGATTGACGGTACAAGGAGTTTTATAGCCGGAATGCCGATCTTTGGCACACTGATTTCTCTGCTGGATAATGAAATACCGCAAATAGGAATTATTGACATTCCGATTATGTGTGAACGCTGGATAGGAATGCGGAACAAAGAAAGTGCGTTTTATAATGATCAGCAGAAAGGAAAACCTGAGATCTGCAAAGTATCAGGCCAGAAAAAACTCGAGCAGTCAATTCTTTACAGTGCTGATCCGGCAATGTTCAACCCTTCGCAAAAACCTCACTTTGACCGGATTGCCGCTCAAGTAAAAATGGTGAGATACGGCGGAGATTGTTACAGCTATGGTCTGCTGGCTTCCGGGCACATAGATTTGGTGGTAGAAGCAGATTTAAAAATTTATGATGTGATGGCGCTTGTTCCAGTTGTTGAAAATGCAGGCGGTGTCATCAGTGACTGGCAGGGCAACAACTCCTTTGCTGAAGATTGGGATGGCTGTTTGGTTGCTGCCGGGTCTTCCGAATTACACGCGCAGGCACTTAGTCTGCTGCAGAATATTTAACTTCTTTACACAAAAAAACCATGCAAATTTCACGCTTCCCACGACTTCACTTTGCTCACCTGCCAACTCCGCTAGAACCTCTAGAAAATTTGACTAAACTACTCGGCGGTCCAAAGATTTTTATCAAACGCGATGACTGCACGGGACTTGCCACCGGCGGCAACAAAACCCGTAAACTCGAATTCCTGATGGGTGAGGCACAGCAAAAAAAAGCTGATACAATTATCACGCAGGGTGCGACACAATCGAATCATGTGCGGCAGACAGTCGCGATTTCGTCCAAGTTAGGATTACGCTGTGAGGTTTTGCTGGAACACAGGACAGGCAGCGAAGATCCTGATTATCTCGAAAATGGTAATGTTTTACTGGACAGACTGTTTGGTGCAAAAATACACTCGGTTACAGCCGGAACTGACATGAATGCTGCTATGCAGGATGTGGCAGATGAAATAAGCAAAAAGGGAGGCAAACCCTACATTATTCCAGGAGGTGGTTCCAGTCCTACAGGCGCGCTGGGTTATGTGGATTGTGCCATGGAATTGGTGGGACAGCTCAATGACCGCAGTTTGAAAATTGATCATCTGGTTACTGCAACCGGCAGCGCAGGAACACAGGCCGGACTTGTAGTTGGTCTGGAAGGCACACGCAGTGGAATTCCGGTTTTGGGAATTTGTGTTAACGCGGGTAAAGAAACCCAAGAGGAAAAAGTATTTTCGCTGGCCGAAAAAACCACGGAATTTATCGGAATTCCCGGCAGTGTTAAACGTGAAGCTGTCGTCGCGAATGGAGATTATGTCGGGCCGGGTTATGGACTGCCCACTGATGGAATGATAGAGGCCATAGAATTACTAGCCCGTGAAGAAGGAATCCTGCTGGATCCTGTTTATTCCGGAAAAGGAATGGCCGGTTTGATTGACCTCATCCGCAAAGGCGAATTCAGAAAAGATGAAAACATCGTCTTTCTCCACACTGGTGGCTCCGCGGGTTTGTTTGCCTACCGTAAAACTTTTAGTGCTTGAAGAAATTGTTTTAATTTCTTAGGACAAATTTGTCTGCTAATTATTTTCTTTTGTCATCCCGGACTTGATCCGGGATCCTACTTTCTGCTCAAGCTGAAGTAAATATTTAAAGAACTTCCTCCGTGCCTCTGTTTCTCAGTTTCTCTTTAGTAAAACCTTTTAAATCAGTTTATGAGCATTATCCGGTTCATCAGTATATTGTCTTGACGAACCGAATAAATAAGTCTAATTGCTCAATTATGCAAGAGTGAATTTTGAGTTTTGTGTCAGGAGTATGAGCGGAATTGGATTCAGAGGGATTCGTGATCGAGGCGGTTCATACCGTTAAAAGCAGCAACACGGTAAGCTTCGTCGAGTGTGGGGGAGTTAAAAACTGTGTTCATGAAATATTTGATAGTTCCATCAAAAAACATCACTGAATGTCCTAAGTGAATCAATTCAGAGGCACGTGGTCCAATGATATGAACACCTAAAATTTTGAGTGTTTCCGGATCAAACAGAAGTTTGAGGATACCTTCATCTTCGCCCATGATGTGGGCACGTGAAATTTCTTTAAAATGAGCAATGCCGATTTCGTATGGAATGCAGGCATCAGTCAATTCTTCTTCCGTTTTTCCCACCATCGAAACTGCAGGAATTGTCCAGATTCCAAGCGGTAAATCTCTCGGCATAGTTTCGGATTCCAGTTCATTGAAGGCGTGCAGAACTGCAATACGTGCCTGCGACATTGATGTTGACGCCAATCCCGGAAAACCGATCACATCGCCAACTGCGTAAATATTTGCTTGCGCTGTCTGGAAATTCTCATCCGTTTTAATCAATCCGTTATTTCCCAATTCCACACCAATTTCTTCAAGATTTAAACCTGTTGAATTTGCGCAGCGTCCAGCCGCAACCAGCACAGTTGAACAAGGCAGAACTTTTTTACTTTCAAGTTTTACGTGTATTTCGTTGGCATTTATTTTTTCAATATCTTCAACATTTTCTCCCAGCCTGAGACTAATACGCTGGTTACGCATCTGGTACATTAAGTTTTCGGCAATTTGACGGTCGACAAAAGGCAGAACGTTGCGGTCACGTGCTATCAGATTGACGCGGATTCCCATTTTTGAAAAAATGGAAGCATATTCGCAGCCGATTACGCCCGCGCCGACGATGGTGACTTTTTTAGGCAGATGTTTGATGTTCAGGATAGTGTCTGAATCAAATACGCATTCGTTGTCAAAAGGTGCCCAATTTGGTCTGCGTGGAGATGAACCTGTGGCGACTATAAAATAATCTGCCGTAATTTCAAAAACTTCACTTTGATCAGCAGGAGTTATTTCCAGAGCTGTAGCGGACTGGAACCGAGGTGTTCCTTCTATAACTGTAATACCGTTTTTCTCAAAATTTCGACGCAGGGAACTTTCCTGATCCTGGATCACGATTTCTTTGCGATACATCAACTCCTGGATTGTCAGATTTTCTTTAAAATTAATCTCAATTCCGTGAGTTTGCTGACGCAAGAGCGCCAAATGCATCACGGTTTCACGCAGTGATTTTGAAGGTATTGTACCGGTGTGTAGTGAAGCACCGCCGAGACGCGGTGTTTTTTCAATGAGCGCTACCTGTTTTTTAAGTTTGCTGGCCTGCATGGC
>JAPKDT010000100.1 GCA_028822475.1 SAR324 cluster bacterium | reverse complement strand
TATTTGATGTTTCGCCTGCACATTCCGAGATGTTAATACTAACGAAGGGATACTTACTTTGGAGAAAGTTGACTAAATATAAAAAAGTAGGAAGGGATGTATAAAAAAGACTTTTATATGTTGGAAGTACTGTTGGAAGTAAAAAAATATAAAATAGTCAGTTTACTTGCTTAGGCTAGAATCTTCTGATATTACACCATAAATATGGTGGCGGGGGAAGGATTTGAACCTTCGACCTTCGGGTTATGAGCCCGACGAGCTACCTGACTGCTCCACCCCGCTACAAGAAGAATAATGAAAGAAATCGATTTCTGGAGCGAGAGACCGGGTTCGAACCGGCGACCCTCAGCTTGGAAGGCTGATGCTCTACCAACTGAGCTACTCTCGCCTCTTCAATCCTCATATATTGACGTTAAAAACTTATTCTGTCAATACATTTCTTTAAAGAGGATGATTATTTTATACCGAAAAATAGACATAGATACTCACCTCTCAGGGTTGAGCTTCTTTTGCAGAAGTGTGCAAAAAACTTGGCTTAGAGCGAAAAGCACTTATACATGCTTAAGTCTTAGTTTTTTTTCGACGGATCGGACTCCCCTGAACATGTTTCAATGGTGGCAGCGGTTTTCCTGTGACGCTTACCGGACGTTCCCCGTAGTTACCGAGGGTTCGGAAACGGTCATAGAGAATGATAGCACCGGTTGTGGCCACATTCAGACAGAAACTGGTGGGGATTTTTACAACATGGTGGCAGCGCTCTAAAATTTCTGGACTGAGATTTCCCATTTCTGGACCCAGAATGTAAGCTGCGTTTGGAGGATGACGGAAAACCGGAAGTTCCACAGCATCTTCGAGGAACTCTACACCGATCAAAACGCAACCTCCTGGTAGTTTTAAGTCTTCAGCAGAGCTGAAGTCATACCAAGGCACATTCCGGGGAGCTACAGATGTATCCGATTTTGCGTTATTTACAGAATATTCTGCATTTACGGTAAATAAAAAACTCGCACCAAAGGCATGCGCAGTACGGAAAAGATTTCCCGCGTTCATCGGTTTGCTCGATTGTTCGATCCCAACACCAAAATATCCCCGCATAACCTTCACTCTCCGTAAGGTATCCAGACGTTTTTGACCTGTGAAGCACGGCGCATCCACTCGCGGCCTTCTGACTGTTGATTGTCAAACCAGTCCAGCTTTTTACCGTTATTTGTCCAGATAATTTTCATATTCCCGGAACTTAACTTTTTTGCATTCGTGCATTCATCTTCCGTTCCGCTAACCCATAGTCCAGCCACATCATCATGTTTTGCCAGCACAGAACCAAGCTCTTCCGCATCTCCGCTAACAATGTTAACCACTCCGGAAGGCACATCTGAGGTTTCCAGCACCTGATAAAAATCCGTGGCCACCAGAGCAAATGGACGTGAAGGCACAAGCACCACAGTATTCCCCATCGCTATCGCTGGTAGGAGCATTGAGAGCATTCCCAATAACGGTGCTTCATCAGAACATACAAGTCCCAGTACACCAATCGGTTCGTTTAAAGCCAGCGCAAGTCCACGCATCGGCGGTTGATGAATCAGTCCTTCGTGTTTATCTGCTAAAGCCGCATAGCTGAAAATACGCCGTACAGCCGTTTCTACTTCAAGTCCAGCCTGTTTTTTGGACACACCTGTCAACTTCATAATTCGGTTTTGAAATTCCTCACCACGCGTTTCCAGATTTTCAGCGAGGAAATAGAGGATTTGCGCCCGTAAATGCGGAGTACTGCTCTGCCATCCGGAAGCTTTATGGGCCGCTTCAACTGCATTCCGGATATCTTTGCGGTTGCCGTGAGCTATTTCTCCAGCGAGTGAACCGTCTGCATTCACAACGTTCAGTGAATAACCTGAGTCGGGACGTGTCTGTTTTCCTCCGATATAAAGTTTTGCCGTGCGGTCCAGCGATAAAGCAGAATTTTCTACAGTCTTTACTTTCGGCACTGGAATACGTAACTCTTCTGTTGGAATTCCGGATTCCTTCTTTTTGAGATATGCAAACATTCCCTCGTGTCCACCTTCACGACCGTAGCCGCTTTCGCGGTAACCGCCGAATCCGACTGCGGCATCGAATTGATTTGTGCAGTTGATCCAAACCACGCCGCACTTGAGCTTTGGAGTAACGTGCAGGGCCTGATTGATATTTTCACTCCAGACACTCGCGGACAATCCATAAGCACTGTTATTGGCCAACATCACCGCTTCATCCGGAGTGCGGAAAGTCATGGAAACCAAAACTGGTCCGAAAATTTCAGTCTGCGCCACCGTTGATGCCGGTGATACGTTTGTTAAAAAAGTAGGTGGAAAATAACAGCCACCGCCGGACTTTCCGGAATTTTTCGGTAATTTACCCTGCCATTGCCAAACTTTTGCACCCTCTTTTTTGCCCTGTTCAACCAAACTCCGGATGCGTTCTTTTTGGATTGGGTCAATGATTGCGCCCATGTCCATGCTTTTGTCCAACGGATCACCGACTCGTAATTTTGCCATGCGTTTTTTTAAGCGCTCAATTACTTTTTCAGCAACACTTTCCTGCACCAGCAAACGTGAGCCCGCACAACAGACTTGCCCCTGATTAAACCAGATTGCGTCCACCACACCTTCAACCGCGCTGTCTAGGTCTGCGTCTTCAAAAACGATGAACGGTGATTTTCCGCCAAGTTCGAGCGTCAGTTTTTTGTCAGTATGTGCAGTGGCTTCACGGATTATACGGCCCACTTCGGTCGATCCTGTAAAGGCTATTTTTTTCAAATCAGGATGTTTGACCAGCATAGCACCGGTTTCTCCGGAACCTGTAACAACGTTGAAAACTCCAGGAGGTAAGCCGATCTGCTCGCAAATTTCTGCAAAAAGGAGGGCTGTCAGTGATGTAAATTCCGCGGGTTTTAAAACCACCGTGTTTCCGGCTGCTAAAGCAGGAGCAACTTTCCACGAAAGCATCAGTAACGGAAAATTCCAGGGAATTATTTGACCAACAGGACCAATCGCCGTGTGTTCCGGAAACTCGTTTTCGAGCAGCTGCGCCCAGCCTGCATGATGGTAAAAATGACGGATCACCAGCGGAATGTCGATGTCACGGGTTTCGCGAATCGTTTTGCCGTTATCCATTGTTTCAAGTACAGCAAAGAGTCGTGCGTGTTTCTGAATCTGTCTGGCGAGTGCGTAAAGGTAGCGCGCGCGTTCATGTCCAGAAAGTGCTTGCCATCCAGGAAATGCCCTTTTTGCTGCACTCACGGCGGAATCTACATCGCTTTTACCTGCTGCAGAAATCGCGGCCAGTTTTTCTCCAGTGGCAGGATTATCAGTTCCGAAAACCTTTCCGGACTTGGCTTTACACCATTTTCCATTGATGAAAAGTCCAAATTTAGCTTTACGCTCTTTAAGCCATTCAAGTGCTATATCCGGACTTTCAGGTGCAGGACTGTATTCCATAGTTTCGTAAATGTCTGTGATGTTCATTAAAATTTTAGTTTTCAGTATTTTAGTTTAAACTTTCAAAGTGCTTGCCCAGAGTAGCTCTGTTCTATTTTGCTTCATAATGTTTCTGCTCATGTAGCTACAAGATGGATTTCCAACGTGCACACTACTGCTTGAGCATATCTTTCCAGTAAATGGTGCATTTCCCAAATTTGTTTTGGAATGACTCATCATGCTGTGGGTTGTCGATGTGAAGCGGAATAACGTCCGGTTACAAAGTGCTCGAGTTGGCGTTCAATATCAGTCAGTAAACCGCTGGCGCCAAAACGGAACAAGTCTGGCTCAAGCCATTCCCGTCCCAGTTCTTCCTTCATCATAACCAGCCAGTCCAGCGATTGTTTGGCGGTACGGATGCCACCCGCAGGCTTGAAGCCGATGTAAAATCCTGTTTTTTCAAAATATTCACGAATCATCCGGAGCATGACCAAACTCACTGGAAGAGTCGCATTCACACTTTCTTTTCCAGTGGAGGTTTTGATGAAGTCAGCACCGGCCATCATGCAGACCAGACTGGCTTTGGCTACGTTACGGAAAGTTCCCAGTTCACCTGTTCCTAAAATAGTTTTAAGATGTGCATCACCGCATGCTTTACGGAAGGTGGAAATTTCAGCGTAAAGCGCTTTCCAGTTTCCGGAAAACACATGAGCGCGTGTAATGACAATGTCGATTTCCTCTGCTCCTGCTGCCACCGAATCCTTAATTTCCTCAATACGTCGAGGCATGGAATTCAGTCCGTGTGGAAATCCGGTAGATACAGCTGCCACAGGAATTCCGGTTTTCTTCAGAGCATCAACCGCAGTTTCAACGTAAGCGTGATAAACACAGACTGCGCCGACTCGCGGTTTTAACGCTTTAAGACCCAAACTTTCGATCAGTTCAGGACGTAAAGGTTGACGTGCTTTGGCACAAAGACGACGTACACGGTCCGGAGTATCATCGCTGGAAAGTGTGGTGAGATCCATGCAGCGCAAACTTTTCAGCAGCCATGCGGCCTGCCATTCTTTTTTGATGCTGCGGCGTTTCGTCAAGGTTTCGCAACGTCTCTCAAGCGCGCTACGGTTCATCTGCACGCTGTCCAACCAGTCTAAGTTTAACGAGATACCTGGATTTCTGGGATGTGTGGAGTTAGTCAAAATAATCCTTAAATTTGTTTTTTGAACTCTTCGATGGTTGAGTCTGATTATCTAGTTTTAAGTTTTAAAGTTACAAATTGTCATTCCGTACGAACGGATAAATTTTAATTATAATAGTGTAGTAGATTTTCAATATTTAGCGCTTCGCTCTAAATGATACGGATTTAGGACCGTATTCGACTGCATAAAACTTGAGTAAGCTTATCAAGTACTGATAAATAGTCAGTTATGGCATCTTGAATATTTTCCAAAGCTTCTTTTGTTCCACTTTGTGAGCAACATCCTAGCAATCCAGCACAAGAGACAGCAATACCTTCCTCTGATTTTGACAATTTGCCTTGATAGCGTATATTTTTCCCAATTATTTTTTAAGTAAGTCCAGAATCTCGTTGTTAAAAGGCATTGCTGGAGCAGTTCCAAGCCGTGTGACTGAAATGGCGGCTGTCGCCGATCCAAAACGCACGGCCTCAATCAGGGACATTCCTTCTGCCAATGCATGAGCAAATCCGCCGTTGAAAGCATCTCCAGCTCCCGTAGTATCTAGCACTTGCTCGCCCATGTCAAATGAAGGTACATGTTGACTGATTTCCGCATTACGTACATAAACTCCAAGTTCGCCAAGAGTGATTACCGCGGTTTTAACTCCACGTTCCAAAAATATTTTTGCCGCAGCTTCAGCCTGTTCAACGGTTTCTACCGAAATTCCGGCCAGCATGGCCGCTTCGGTTTCGTTTGGTGTAAAATAGTCGGAAAGTCCGTAAACCTCATCAGGAAGAATAGCTGCTGGAGCAGGATTGAGAATTGTGGGTACTCCGTTTCTTTTAGCTACTTCCAGACCGCGCTGCATGACAGGAATCGGAACTTCAAGGGATGCCATGAAAAAAGCAGATTTTGCAATTCCTGCCTCAGCCGCATCCAAATCGTCTGGAACCATTGCGTCTGCCGCTCCTGGAACGACAATAATCACGTTCTCACTGGTTTCTTCGTTGACTACGATTGAAGCGGCTCCTGTGGCCATATCAGCAATTTCCCAGACATATTCTGCATTGATGCCTTCATCTGCATAAAGCTTCATTGCCATTTCGCCGAATGTGTCTTTGCCTATTTTGCTAATGAAAATGGTCTCAGCACCCGCTCTACGATTAGCTACGGCCTGGTTTGAACCCTTTCCTCCGGGACCAATTTTGAATGAGTTTCCGATGAAGGTTTCACCTTTGAGTGGCATCCGGTCTGTGCGAAATGTAAGGTCCGCCACAAAAATTCCAAGAATCGAAATTGGTTTTGTCATTAGTTCCCTTCCTGCAAAAAATTGATTAAGTTTATTTTTAAAATATCGTCAGCGTAACAGGCTAAACTTTGCCGATGAAAATGAAAAGACAGAAAAGTTAACAGCCTCTTACAGCCCGAGTCACAATAATGAGTTAATAAAATAATTAAACAGAAACGTATTGCTATCTAACTAATAATAATCATTTTTATAAATCATATTTCATTCATGAGCTCGGGGTTGTGAATCAGGCGTGTACGATGTCATGAAAATTGCATCCTTAATTAAAATTATCCTTATATTTTAGTAGCTTGTTTATTCATTTTGTCTTAATTATCTCCTCTAATAATTCAGCTCTGCCATAAAATAATGGGGGAAGAGAGTGGGGGAGATAAATTTTGACGTAAGACTTTTTAATCAATTCCGGAGTATTTAATGCCCAGACAAACCAGACACATCACAGAGTTCAGTGGTGTATATTTTGTGAAACTTGCCAATGGAAATAAATCTTTTTTTATCCGTTACAAACGTAATGGAAAAAGTGTTGAAGAAAGGGCAGGACGCAGTAATGAGGGAGTGAACGCTGAAAAAGCACAGCACTTACGAACTGAAAGAATATCTGGAATAGAATTTCAGGCTGGAGAACTTAAGCATGGCAGTGACTTGAATGCAGGACAACTCTGGACATTTTCGAAAATATTTGAAAAGTATCTACGCTTACGTCCTGATCTGAAAGGCCGTGAAAATGACATTTACCGCTTCAAGAACTACCTTGAACTGAATTTTGCTGACATAGCTCCGGAAGCAGTAACTCATGGCGATGTAGAACGTTTCAGACACAATTTGCAAAATAAAGGCTTAAAACCGGCAACTGTACGTCACGTACTGGAGCTTTTGCGGCGTCTTGCCAACTTTGCTGTCAAGAAGAATTACTGTAGTGGACTGAGTTTTAAGATTGAAATGCCGAAAGTCGAAAATCAAAAAACTGAAGAATTGACGCACGATCAATTACAGAAGCTTATGCGGGCTTTGGATGAAGATCCGGATTTGCAGGTCAGTAATTTAGTGCGGATGGTCCTCTATACCGGTATGAGACGTGGCGAGCTGTTTGAACTATGCTGGAGTGATATTGATTTTTATAACAAAATAATTACAGTCAGATCAGCTAAAAATGGACAGCATCCTACAATTCCACTGAATGAAATGGCGGAAAAAGTTTTAGCGGAACATGCTCATGTGGAAGGCTCAAGCAAGTTTGTTTTTCCCGGACGTGGTGGAACAAAACGTACTGAATGCAAACGGCCACTGCTTAGAATAAGGAAAAAAGCCGGACTCCCTGATGATTTCAGACTACTGCAGGGCCTCAGACATGTTTATGCCACAATGCTTGTTTCAAGTGGAAAAGTTGATTTAGAGACTCTGCAGTCACTTTTGACCCAGAAATCGCCGCTGATGACACAACGTTATGCACATTTGCTGGATCAGGCTGAAGATTTTACGGGTACCGAAATAGCAACGGATAGCACTGATAGAGAAATTTCCTCTAATAACGCAGACACTGAAATTGCAACTGATTACAGAGAAAACGCTGATACAGAGCCTGTAAGAGAAATTACGGAAACTGTTATATCCTCAGATTACACTGATGTTGAGGG
>JAPKDT010000099.1 GCA_028822475.1 SAR324 cluster bacterium | reverse complement strand
CTTGAAACTCAAGCTTTAGCGAATGTGAACAAATAGATTTTTTTATTTCAAGATTGCCGATTCATCTGCAGGGAGGATCTAAGACTTTATACAAGTGTATCTGCCTGAATCACTTTTTTGCAAATTTAAGAATTGTAACTTGATTAAAATCTTAACTTATCCTAAATTTCAATGAGTTTATTTTTTTTAAAGACAATCAATGTTAGCTTGACTGAATCTAATTTTAACAAAAGAGCAGTTTGTGTTTCAGTTCTTCAAATTGGTGCCCCCGCGTTAGGTGTTGCTCGCCCTAGATAACAATAACATGACTCCAGACTGCTCTAAGTAGACAACGGGCTTCCGGATCTTCTTGAACATGACAAATGACTGACGAAAATCCCTCAACCGTCATTGTAAATATGCATGGTTTACTGGGAGAGCAAGAAGTAATTCAAATGGAATTTGAAGCAGAACTTCTTCAAGAGAAAGAGCAATTTGTTTTTGATAATGTGGCTTATGAAATTGTACGTATTATAAATGAGGATGTCGAATATCCTGTTGTATATGTGGTTATTCTCGATATTTTAAGCCAGACTTGATCACTGACGATTGCCCCGCTTTTTTCCTAATAACATGCCTGCATCACTCCAAAACATCCTCCATAAAATAAAATCAGACACTCCAGTTGTTGAATTACAAGGACTTTCCGGATCTAGCAAAGCTCTAGTACTTTCCTTGCTCAGTCTACAAATGAAGCAGGCTGCAGAAAAAACAATTCCACTGGTAGTTGTTTGTGAATCATTTGATATCGCTGAAGTTCTGCTTAATGATCTTTACTATTATTCAGGCAGAGAAGGTGTACATTTTTTCCCTTTCTGGGATGTACTGCCTTATGATAATTTTTCACCACATAAAGGTCTGGTTGCTCAGCGTTTTCAAACACTAGGCGCACTGCTCAAAGGTAAGGTCAGGATTCTCGTTACAACACCAAACGGGATGATGCAGCGTTTCCTACCGCGTGATACTTTCCAAAAAAACACAATTTCGCTGAACACGGAATATGTCGGCAGCACGGAACTTATCCGGCAGCAATTGCTGTTTTCCGGATACAATCAGGTTGATGTCGTTGAGGATCAGGGTGAATTCAGTACCCATGGAGCAATTCTGGACGTTTTTCCGCTCAATCGAGAAAAACCTGTACGGATGGAGTTGACAGCAAAGAAGGAACTCTTGTACCTCAAACCATTCGATATTCAGACTCAGCGTACGACTGATACAGAGTTGGACTCACTCGAAATCCTGCCTGGAACTGAAATTCTTTTTAATCTGCAGACGATTAATTATGCCCGCCAGACTCTGCCTTCATTCCGTAAAGAATGTACTCCTGAAGTTTTAAAACGTTTGAAAGAGAGTTTAAGTAATAGTGAAAGTTTTCCCGGAATTGAATCATTATCACCTCTTTTTTACCCAAAACTTGAAACACTTTTTGATTACATTCCTACAGAACATCTGCTCGTAGTTGATGAAGAAAATAACGTGAAGAAACGCGCAGAGCATTTTTATCAGGAAGTTTTCATGGAATACGAACTCAGTTCACAACAAAATAAACTGACTCTGTCTCCAGAATCATTATTCTTAACAAGCAGTGAACTGGAGTTCCGACTACAAAAATCCGCTCAGTTGTTTTTAAATTCCAAAACTCAAAATCATAAAGCTGAACGTACCCTGCATCAGCTTCAGTTTGTCAATAATCATTCCCTGAGGCAGGGATTTGAAAAAACAAAAGCAACATCTGCGGCAGGTCACATGGTGCAGATGCTTCAGAACTGGTATAAGTCAGGAGTACCAATTTTGCTGAGTGCCAAAAATCAAACACATGCCGATCATTTTCAGCAACTGCTGGAAGATTTAGGTGTGGAAACTTTTGTTGCAGGAGAGCAACTGAATCCTGAAACCTGTCCGTGGCTGGAATGGCTGGAGAACAGTCCTGTTGATGGCTCAAAAAAATCAATTCCTATCATAAGTGGAAACGTTTCTGCAGGTTTTCGTAAACTTGACACAGAGGGTAAAATACATTTTATTCTGCTGACCGAAGAAGAAGTTTTTGGTGAAAAAACTCGAAGTAGACGCTTGCAACGTACACAGGTTCAACAGGTTGCGGGCAGTTTAGATGATTTACGTGAAGGCGACCATGTGGTGCATTTGGATTATGGAATTGGACGATATCAGGGTTTGCAGAAAATTTCCGCTGGAGGTACAAACAACGAATTTATGCAACTGATTTATGCACGGGAAGAAAAAGTTTATGTGCCTGTAGGCAAATTTCACCTTGTGCAAAAATATGTAAATGCAGACGGGAATCCTCCAAAACTGAGTAAACTTGGAGAAAAATCTTGGAAAAAAACACGTGCAAAAGTAGCACGTTCTGTAGAGGATATCGCAGGAGAACTAGCAGAAATTTATGCAGAAAGAAAAACGCGTAAAGGTTTTGCCTTCAACACAGACGATGCAGAAATGCAGAAATTTGAACTGCTCTTTCCCTTTGAGGAAACTCCGGATCAGTTGGAGGTCATCAGTTCTGTTAAGGCAGACATGGAATCTGAAATGCCGATGGATCGTTTAGTCTGCGGTGATGTTGGTTTTGGAAAAACAGAAATTGCTATGCGGGGTGCCTTCAAAGCCGTCCAGCAGGAAAAACAGGTCGCAATCCTAGTACCGACAACAATCCTTGCTCAGCAACATTACCAAACTTTTAGCCAACGTTTTGAAGACACACCGTTTATTATTGAAGTCATCAGCCGTTTTCGTACAGAGGCAGAACAAAAAGATATTCTAAAACGTCTCCAAGAAGGAAAAATTGATGTCATTATCGGTACCCATCGTTTGCTTTCGACAGATATCAAGTTCCATGACTTAGGTTTGTTGGTAGTAGATGAAGAACAGCGGTTTGGAGTAAAGCACAAAGAAAAAATAAAGCGTTTCAGAGCGGCAGTCGATGTCCTCACACTTTCCGCAACTCCAATTCCACGAACACTTCACATGTCTCTGATGGGACTGCGTGACCTGAGTTTGGTCAACACTCCGCCTGCAGATCGCAGAGCCGTAAGAACTCGATTGCTGCCGGTCAACGATTATATTATTCAGGAAGCAGTCAGTCGCGAAATTCGTCGTGGTGGCCAGGTTTTTGTGGTACATAACCGTGTTGAGTCAATTTATGAATACGGACGTTATCTTGAAAGTATCCTGCCTAACATCCGAATTGCCATCGGTCACGGCCAAATGAAAGAACAGCAACTGGAAAAAGTTATGCTGGATTTTATTGAAGGCCGCTTTGACGTTCTGCTCTCAACCACCATTATTGAGTCCGGACTTGATATTCCGAAAGCAAACACCATCATCATCGATAATGCTCAAAATTTTGGGCTTTCCCAACTCTATCAATTGCGTGGCAGGGTCGGCCGCAGCAATGTACAGGCCTATGCGTATTTGCTGATTCCTGCCGAAAAAATATTAAGCGGAGTTGCACATGAGCGTCTACAGGTTCTGCAGGATCTCAATGATCTTGGCGCAGGTTTTAAAGTTGCGTCTAGGGACCTGGAAATACGGGGAGCGGGCAATTTACTTGGTTCAGAACAATCCGGACAAATGGCCAGTGTTGGACTGGAACTCTACACACAGATGGTGGACAGGGCGGTTAAAAAACTGCAGCAAGCTGACTCCGGATTAGCGCCTGAAGATATTAATGTTCGTCTGGATCACATTGACCAGGCAATTCCGGAAAGCTATATTCGCAGCACGAGCCAGCGTCTTTCACTTTACAAAGCATTGGGGACATTACCCACAAAGGAAGATCTTTGGGATTTCCGTAATGGAATCGAAAACCGCTTTGGCGCGCTTCCGGAATCAGTATTGAATATTTTTAGGAATGCGGAAGTTAGGCTCTGGGGACAACTCCATGGTGTTGAAACAATTGAACATGACCATAACCGTTTGAGGATACAGTTGAAAGATGCCTCAAAACTCAATCATGAAAAACTGATAGAATGGCTCTGTGAACAGGAAACAGCGTTGAGCTATATTCCGGAAAACACACTCGATTTTAAAAATGTGCCTCCTGAAATGCCTGCCATCCTCAATGGACTTAAAAAACTCGAACAGGTTTTTACTGTCTCCAGTTGAGGTGTTCAGGGGAAAAGAGGGGTTGATTTAATCAGAAAGGAAACTGGATCAAGAGCAGGTACACAGGAGGTCGTCTTAAATGCTTGTCATCCTTGGCAATTTTTTTCCGTCCCTGGAAAACGACGACCTCCCATGAGATCCCTTTATTGAAACTGCAACAATGCAAGTTTATCACCATTTTAACTGATTTTGCCTAGGTGTCTAAAAATCTGCTGTAGACTTCCATGAAGCGCTGCATCTCCGGCATCATCCTGAGACTCATTCGGAAAGTATGTGAAATCGGTGCCCCCATCGGTCGTACAAGAATTTTATTTTCTTTCAAATATTTACATGCCGCGACTGGATCTGGAGGTTCCACCAGCATAAAATTAGTTTTATTTGAATAATATTTGACCTGATGTTGATCAAAATATTTTTCCAACGCAGGTTTGCTTTCCTCAAGCAAATGCTTCACGATCCTCTGCCAGTGTTCAGGATGTTTTAATTGTTCACGTGCCGCAAAAACCGCAACCACATTTACGTCATACGGGCCGCGTATTTTTTGCAGATGCTTGATAAAGTCTGGTCTCGCAATGACATACCCCAAACGGAGACTAGGCATACCGAGCGCTTTTGAAAAAGTGCGGATTATAATTAGATTTGGATAACTCGACAATAAGGAAACACAGGTTTCTCCGGTAAATTCATAATACGCTTCATCTACAAGGACTGGAATATCAGGAAATGTTTTTAGCAAATCCTCGATTTGCTCCAGAGAAACCGCTGTGCCTGTTGGATTATTTGGATTAATGACCACAATTAAACGTGTCTTAGCGTTCACCGAATCTTTTAGTTCTTGATGGGGAAAGCGAAAATCCCTCGAAAATTGCGGACCGTCAATAGTACAACCTAATGTTCCAGTAATCTGCTGGAACATCGGAAAGCCGGGCTGAGCCATTTTAACTTCATCCCCTTTTTCCAGTAAACAGCGTAAAATAATATCAATTCCCTGATCTGAACCATTCGTCAGTAGTAAATTTTTGGTAGGCACACCTACATATTCGCCCAACTTCTCCAGGAAATCACCGTAGATCGGATAAGCGTGAATACGATTTTTTAGTAATTCAGCAATATTTTCTACGACTTCCAGTGGAGGAGGAAGAGGTGGCTCGTTAAAGTCCATCAGTATATACTCTTCCGGATTCCTATTTTCCAGAGGAGGATCATAAAATCCCATGCTGGAAATTGCCTCCCTGACTTTTATATTTTGCCGTGAATTATGCTCTGGCATATGCTTCTCACTCACCGATTGAAAACATGTGTTCCAGATCGTGCCTGGAATATGTATGGAAAGCAATCAAAGTTTCTGTTGCAGTTATACCTTCCAGTTCTCCAAATTTTCCGGCAATTGTATCAGCGATTTGTTCATTAGTTTTGACGCGCACAACCGCCACCAAATCATAACGTCCCGCCACTGAATAAACTTCCGAAACTTCCTTCATATTAACCAGTTTTTCTGAAATACCTTTTATTTGCTGGCGTTCAATATTTAAAAGAACCAGTGCTGTTACCATGATTTGCTCCTGTGTTATGGATTGTTTACTTAAATAATGTCTTATTCTAACAAAGCTCTATTATTTTCAAAAGGATTTTGTTAGCACTCTGTTTGGGAACACATACTTGATGTTCTGCTGAGATCAATGAGCATCAAGCCAAGTTTCGCCTTTACCGATTTCCACCAGCAGCGGCACCTCAAGTCCAACCACATTTTCCATTGTCTTTTTCACAATTTCACAAAGTTCATCCACTTCTTCCCTCAAGGCGTCAAAGACAAGTTCATCGTGCACAGTCAGGATCATTTTTGATTTCAGCTGTTTTTCACTGAGCCGTCTATCTACCGCAATCATGGCCAACTTGATAATTTCTGCCGCGGAGCCCTGGATGGGAGTGTTGATTGCGGCTCCTTCAGCCATCCTTTTCAAAAGACCTTTACCGTTAATCTCTGGAAGATAGCGTCTTCTTCCAAAAAGTGTTTCTGTAAAACCCTCTTTACGAGCCTTTTCCAAAAAACGTTCCTGCAATGCATGAATGGTACTGTACTTTTCAAAATAACGTTCGATAAATTCTTTTGCTTCAACTTTGGAGGTCTTTGTGACAATTGAAAGCCGCTCTGCTCCCATTCGATAAATCAGTCCAAAATTAACTCCTTTGGCCCTGGAACGCATTTCACGGGTCACGTCTTTTTCCGGAACGCTAAAAATTGCTGAAGCCGTCAACGCGTGAATATCAAGGTTACGCCGGTATGCGTCCATGAAAGTCGGATCCTTGGAATAATGTGCTACTACACGCAATTCGATCTGGCTGTAATCTGCGGAAACTAGAATTTTTTCTTTTCCGGAAGAAATGAAGGCACGACGAATTCTACGTCCTTCACTGGAGCGCACCGGAATGTTTTGCAGATTTGGATTTTCGGATGAAAGTCGCCCCGTAGTGGTTCCAGTTTGCCGAAAAGTAGAATGGATACAGCCGCTGGTTTGATGAACGTAGGTCGGCAGTTGATCAACGTATGTGTTTTTCAGTTTGTTAAGTGTTCGGTAATCCAGAATGGTACGAGGCAATTCGTCCTCAGCAATTTTTTCCAAAGTTTCTTCGTCAGTTGACATACGGTTACCCAACTTTATTTTTTTGGGTTTGACCTTGTAACGTTCATGCAGACGTAGTTTTTCGTAGAGGATATTCTGCAGCTCAATCACGGAATTTGGATTAAATTCTTCTCCTGCCAAAGCCATAATTTTTTGACGTAATTCAGTTAAACGTTCCTCAAATTCAAGTGAGATTTTTGACATCACTTCTACATCAAGACGGATACCGGACTGTTCCAGCTTTGCTAAAGTTACGGCTAGTGGTATTTCGATATTCCGGAAAGCTGCTTCCATTCCTGTCTGCTTCATTTGTGCTTCAAACTGCAGGTGCAGACGTAAAATGATCGAAGCATTTTCACAGTACTGAACGTATTCGTTTTGATCCTCAATGTCCTCTTCGTCAAACATTGATAACTGACTTTCCTTTTGCATAGTCTCAGCAGAGTCTAAAGGTTCTCTACGTAAATTTAGTTTACGGCCAAGCAGAAAATCAAGATCATAGCGTCTTGCCAGCGGGTCTGCCATGTGACCGGCAAGCATTACATCTGAGCAGATTCCTTTTAACTCGATACCGAGATTTGTACATAACTGGACAGCTTTCTTCAGTCCATGAAAAATCTTTGGATTATCAGCAGATTCAAACATTTTTTTGACTTCTGCAAACATCTCATCCTGCTTTGCCGCGGATTGACTCAAATCAAGATAGATACCACGTTCCGGATTAGCGCAAAGCGCGAGTCCCTCAAGTTTTAAATCCAACTGATGCTCACCCTTGATATTCAAAGCAATTGCCAAATCCTCTCCCGCGGATAATTCC
>JAPKDT010000098.1 GCA_028822475.1 SAR324 cluster bacterium | reverse complement strand
CATCTTCTGCTTTTGGAGCAATATTGAAGTCACCCATGATTGCAAAGGATCTGTCAGAATTATTCTCTGCTTGAATTTCCTGAATTAATTCTGCAAAAAAATTTAGTTTATATTTAAATTTGTCAGATTCTGTATTTTGTCCCTGTGGTACGTATACATTGACTACCCGGACTCCAGAAACGGTTCCAGCAATCAGGCGTGCATTTTCCGGGTCATAACCGTTGCGAAATCCATGCTGCACATCCTGGATAGGATGTTTTGACAAAATGGCAACGCCGTTATATGATTTTTGTCCGAAAAAGGCAGATTCGTATCCGGCTTGTTGGAGATCCCAGACAGGAAACAGCGTGTCTTCCACCTTGGTTTCCTGAAGACAGACGACGTCTGGATTATGCTCTTTGAGCCACTGCAGGATTAAAGGCAAGCGTGTCCGGATAGAATTAACGTTCCAGGTTGCAAGCTTCCACAATTGATGAGGATTTGAGCTTTCGAGGTAGAGCCGGTCATCGGGCAGCAAGCAGGCACTGTTGCTGTAAGGAATGTTTTGTGGTTGATCGAAAATATCGTTCCAGTTGCGCTCTATGCGAAGGTTTCCGCTGCGCCAGTAACGATAAATTTGCTCAACCAATTTTTCAGCAGTAGAGCTCGACTGACGAAGTTCTGTAAATGTAACTCCTTCCTGCTGAAGTTTTTTTTTGAGCGGATCAGGAATCAGGGTTCCGAAACTCTCCTGAGAATTCATTACTCCTTGGCAAGAGACTGGAGAAGTTCAGCATTCTCCTGAATTAACTGGCGGCGTTTTTTCAGATTTCTTTTGTTGGGACGGCTGCTTGCGTGTCTTTTTGTAGCTGTCTTTTGTTTCGGTGACATATTTTTTTCCTGTTATCTGAGATTAAATCAACTTGTTCTGCTCGTAACTAAACGGTATGGTTTAAGTATTCAACATTCGAAAATAGCAATAAAGTTGTAAACTTGCGAGTTAAAATTGCTTATAGAGTTTCTTCCTTCATACAAAATAATTGAACAGCTGAAAACAAAAAATGAAGACAACCAAAAAAGTGGTCGGACCACAAATCCAGAAATTGATGGAAATGCCGGTTACCGCCCGTTTTGTACTGGGTGAATGCAGCATGGAAATTGATGAAATATTGAGGCTTGGACAAGGCTCCATGCTGGAGCTGGACACTAAGGCGAAAGATAATATGAAGCTCTATATCAATGATGAAGAGATCGCAAAAGCTAAATCTGTGACGGTAGGTGATAAACTTGGGGCACAAATAATGGAGATTTCTTCAACAGAAAAACGGCTCAAAGATTTAACTGATCTGGAATAAAGGTGATGCTCAAGTGAAATTTCTCTTGATTCAGTTAAGGAGGATTGGCGATGTTCTCATGACGACTCCTTCGATCAGGTTATTGCGGGAATCTTTTCCGGAAGCGGAGCTGACTTTTATGACGGAAGCTCCTGCGGATCAGGTTTTACGTAATAATCCTTTTCTGGATGAAATACTAATTTACCGCAAAGCCCAAACAATCAGTGATTCAATTTCCTTTTTCCGGAAACTTCGGGAACGTCAATTTGACTGCGTGATTGATTTTTTTGGAAATCCGCGGAGTGCGCTAATGACCCGTTTTTCAGCTGCACCAATCCGGATTGGTTTTGGTTTTCGCGGAAGAAGCTGGGCCTATACGCATCCTGTCAAAATTTCCACGGAGGTGACTTATGCAGCGCAGGATAAAGCTCAATTGCTGGGAGAACTCGGAATTTCCGCCAATGATTTCGAACTGGATTTTTTTGGGGATGAAGAAGATAAAGAATATGCTGAGCAGCTTTTCGGCCAGCTTGGCATAAGAGACAACGATTTTGTGGTGACTTTGTCTCCGGTTTCCCGTCAGCCCTATAAAGTGTGGCCTGCAGAACGGTTTGCTATGATCGCCGACTGGCTGGTGCAGAACTATAATGCAAAAATATTATTCCTCTTTGGACCGGGTGAGCAGCATTTTATCAATGCGGTAAGAGGTGCGATGAAGCAGAAAGCGCTTCCGGACTATGATATTCCATCGCTTGCTGAAACACTGGCCATCTTGAATAAAGTAGATTTGCATTTTGGCAATGACAATGGTCCAAGACATTTTGCGGTTGCTGGAGGCACTCCGACACTGACAATTTTTGGTAGGCCTTGGGCCGCTAACTGGACACCTCCTCAAGCAACTCAACACTGTGCTCTTGAATATGATCCGGGATGTAAAAATAATTGTACTTATCCAAAGTGTAAGCTGGAGTGTCTCAACGGTGTTACTGTAGAAACAGTACAGACTGAATTGGAGAAAATGATAAAAACTTTCTGCTAAAGGAATTTTAATGGTTTTCATGTTTGAAACAGAGAAGTTGTTGAAACAGCAGCTTCAGGAGGTTGAGTTATGGCACGGGGTTTTGCCAGAGGCGGATTTTTCAGCAGCGGAAGATTTCCCCAAGTTGGTTTCAACTCAGCATCAGGTCAATTTTGAATTATGGCATCAGGAGGATATGGCACGTGATCCGGATGTTTCTGATTCAAAAATTGCTGCTGTGAAACGTGCGATTGATGTTTTCAATCAACGACGAAATGATTTGATTGAACAGATGGATCAGTTTCTGCTGAATATTATCAACGCGGAAAATGTGAAAAATAACGCTGAAACAGAAATGAACAGCGAAACACCAGGCAGCATGATTGACCGTCTTTCAATAAATGCGCTTAAAATTTATCATATGGACGAAGAAATTCAGCGTGAGGAGGCAACAGCAGAGCATCGTGAGAAGTGTGTAGCAAAACTTTCTGTGTTAAGAGAGCAGCGTGAAGATCTGGAACAATGCCTCGCTAAATTACTTGCTGATTTAAGCAGCGGAGAAAAACGGCTCAAAGTTTATCAGCAAATGAAAATGTATAACGATGAAAGTTTAAATCCCGTGCTTTATCGGAAAACAGAATCTAAGTGAACAGGCGCTAACATGGGACCAAAGGGGATTTTTCTTGCTTTCCTGATTGTTTGCTCAATCTATTTATGGAGAAGGCACCGCAAAAAAGCGCAGGGTATATCGCCGAGATGGGTAAACTGGGTACTTGGAGGAATTGCTGTATATTATGGAATTTCAATTCTGTTGATGATTTTTAAATCCAGCTAATAAGATTAAGTGTAGAAAAATAAATGGGACTTGTTTTGATCGTAATGTTATTTTGCTCGATGATTCTTTTAGGATTGTGGGAGAGACGGAGGTCAAAAAAGCGATTCCTGGAAGCTACACGCAAACTCAAGGAACTGGACGGAGACTTTCCAACAGAGACTGATGAAAAGTAATTTTGTTAAATCAAAAGAGCTGCTAAATCGCCAGTTGGCCGTTTTGCTCCATTGCCTGTTCTACGAGGATTGCCACGGCTTTTGGCCGAGAGAGGTTCTTGGCAGAGGCATAGCTGTCCAACTGCTTCAAAACAGACTCAGGAAGTCCCAATAGAATTTTTTTGATAGGCTCGTTATATTCTTTTTTTCTTCCCGCGCCTTCTCGGAAACCACCTCTTGCCATAATACCCTGTTTAAGCTCTCTTGATAAAAAACAATTCAAGAAATTATTAGTTCTGCCGATGTTATTAGTACATCTTTCAAGATGTGTGCAAGAGTTCGATAAAATAGTTTTCAAGACTATATTTATCATTGATATTAATCATTTAAATTCGGGAGAAGCAGATGAAATCTACTACAATAAACCTATACCCTTTTCGTCAGATAGCAATTCGTACACGCTGTCTGCACCGCTTAAACCCTCATGAACTCATGGTTCGCAAGGGTTTCTGAGTATTTGCAGAAAAACGGGAGAGCAGTCTCTCCCGTTTTCCAATTATCCTCCAAAAATATTCTTAGTTATTTTCCTCCTTTTTCTCCAATTAGTGGTTTCAGCTGCTAAAATTCTTCAGTTTCAGAGCAGAATCTTTGCGTACTCCGTCAAAATGTGGAATGATAGATTACAGCAATTGTTTATAATCCGAACTTGAGAAAAATCAGTTTAATGTGCAAAATCCTTGTTACATGATCAGTTCACGAAATTGGCCTGGAAATGCTGAGTAAAGAAAAAGATATTGAAATCCATTACGCTCCTGATCTTCCTCTCGCTGAAATTTTCAACATAATAGCACCTTTCAATTGTATCCGGACTCGTTCTGTAACACGGATTTCCAAAGAATTGATTAACTAAGCGTCAAAGCTATGTCGTTGATCCGTGTTCATGATGATTTGCCCGATGCAGCCGTTGAAAAATCCGCAATAAAGAAGGAATCACTTCCGCAATTAATTTTTTTGTAACTGAATCAGCAAAATTTTATCAGTCAATCCGCCTGGAGCGGACTTAAATATTTTGAGTTGAAAGAGAAAAATGCGTTACCTCAAACCTTTAATGGATCAAAATTTTCTGGAATACGCTTCCTACGTTATTAAGGATCGCGCGATTCCAGATATTTTAGATGGTCTAAAACCAGTGCAGCGTCGTATTCTGCACACAATGAGGGAAATGGATGATGGAAAATTCAGCAAGGTTGCAAATATTGTAGGTAATACAATGAAGCTCCATCCGCACGGTGACGCCTCTATAGGCTCAGCCTTGATCGTGATGGCCAACAAAGAATATTTTATTGAAAAACAGGGCAATTTTGGAAACATACTGACCGGAGACCCTGCCTCTGCACCAAGGTACATAGAAGCCCGCCTTACTCCACTGGCTAAAGAAGCCCTCTTTAATTCTGAGTTGACGGAATTTTCTGACAGTTACGATGGGAGAAATAAGGAGCCGATTGCGCTGCCGGCGAAACTTCCGGTTTCTCTGCTGTTTGGCGCGGAAGGAATTGCGGTGGGAATGTCCACACGAATACTACCGCATAATTTCAACGAGGTTGTCGAGGCACAAATTGCTTTTCTGAATAACGAATCCTTCAGACTGTTTCCAGATTTTATGAATGGAGGTTTGCTTGATACAGGGGAGTACGAAGACGGCAGCGGTAAGGTGAGGGTGCGTGCCCGCATCGAAATCACAGATGAAAAAATCTTGACCGTGAGAGAGCTGCCGTTTGGGGTAACGACGGAATCTTTGATCCAGTCTGTTCAGGATGCAGTCAATAAAGGTAAATTCAAACTATCATCAATTGACGACTTTACCGCGGAGGAAGTTGAAATTGAATTGAAAGCGGTCAGAGGTATGGATGCAGAAAAATTGCTGAAATTGCTCTATGCTTTCACGCAGTGTGAAGTCTCCATTTCCGTAAATATGCTGCTTATTCAAGGGAATCAACCGGTACAACTGACTGTCAGCGAAGTCCTGCGGCAAAATACAATTCGTTTGAAAGATATACTCAGGAGGGAGTTACTGCTGTCGCTGGAGCAGGCCAGGCGTAAGTGGCATATGCGCAGAATGGAAATGTATTTCATCGGCGAAAAAATATATCAGAAACTGGAAGCTTGTGATTCATACGAAGAAGCGCTTGAAGTGGTAGAAAAAGCTGTACTGCACATCGAGTCTGTCCTGCCTTTTCCGGTTGAAAAGGATGATATCGAAAAATTGTTGACTATACAGATTAAACGTATTTCACGTTATGATCAGCAGGAAAGTCAAAAAGAACTGGATAAACTGAAAGTCACCATCAGTTCACTGAATAGTTCACTGAAAGATATTACACGTTATACAATTAAGTATCTGGAAAAAATCAAAGATAAATATGGACCGGATTATCCACGACGCAGCAAAATAAAGAGCTTTGACGAAATTCGTGCTCAAGATGTTGCGGAAAAACAAAAAGTAGGCTGGGATCGTAAAGAAGGCTTTCTGGGACTGAATGTAAAATCTGGTACCACTTCTTTTTTCTGCTCTGCCTATGACAAAATGGTCGTCATCCGCAAAGACGGATCATATCAGGTCATCCGTGTTCCGGAAAAACAATTCATCGGTAAAAATGCAATTTGTGTTGAAAAACTGAATTCAGAGACTGTTCATAATGTGGTTTACTGGGAAGGTGCAACCAGAGTTTGTTATGCTAAACGTTTCCGCGTTGAAAAGTTCATCTTGGACCGTGAATACAACCTCTTTCCTGAAAAAAAAGGTGCAAAAATTTTGCACTTGAGCCAGGGTGACGGAATTTTGCTGGAAGTATCTTTCGTGCCTACACCCAGAATTCGTAAATCAAACGATATCTATATTTTGGATGATTTGGCCATTA
Organism: SAR324 cluster bacterium; assembly: GCA_028822475.1. GTDB lineage: Bacteria > SAR324 > SAR324 > SAR324 > NAC60-12 > Arctic96AD-7. The sequence continues at coordinate 1,371 of JAPKDT010000098.1, read as the reverse complement.
AAGGCATTCAGGCCAGGGGCAACAAAGTTTCCAGCAAGTCCGTGCAGAGTGTGAAAGTCGTTACAAACAAAGCACAAGCAGAACAGGAAGCATTAACCCTAGAAAAAGCTCAGCCTGAAGTGGAACCGCTCTTACCCGTAGAAAAAGCACAAGCAGAACGGGAGCTATTATTGTCTGAAGAAAAAGCTCAGCCTATGCAGGAACCTCTCTTACCTGAAGAACCTGAAAATTAATGAATTGCATTTTCTTAAAAAAAGAATTAGAATTACGCGATAAGATTCAGTTTGAACAAAAAAAATAGAAGAAATTCGTTATGTCTACAAAATGTCAAGTGTGCGGAAAAACTCCCGGAAATGGAAATCGGGTCAGTCACGCCAATAACAAAACAAAACGTCGCTGGATGCCTAATTTACAAACTGTGCGAATCCGTCAAGCAGGTGGAAATCGCAAAAAAACACGTGTTTGTACCCAGTGTATACGTTCCGGAAAGACAATCGCTGTTGCTTAAGCCACAAATTTTACATTCAGCCGGTCTTCAGTAAGAATACCGGCAGTATGCTTGCCTCTTAATCTCGTTGGTTTCATGCTTTTAAAGGATTGTTCCCAAATTTACACTTTGGGGCCGCAAGGCACCTTCAGTGATGAAGCCGCCCAAAAAGTCCTCAACAGCGGAGCCAGTGTAACCTACACCAATACTTTTGTTGAAGCACTTTTAAAAGTAACGGAAGATCCACATTCTGTCGCGGTAGTTCCGATTGAAAACTCTGTCGCAGGAACGATTGCGCAAGTTCAGGATTCACTGGTCAGAAATGACATCGTGATTCTGGGAGAAATAAATTTACTGATTGAGTATGCCTTGCTCGCAAATGCAGAGCTGAAACAGGTTGAGTCTTTTTTTGCTCATCCTCAGGCACTTGAACAAAGCAGCGGATTTATCTCCAAAAACATGTCACGCGCGCAGAGCAAATTAACCAGAAGTAACGTAGATTCCGGTATTCAGTTTCTGGAAGCTATTGACTCTGGAAACGCTCCTGTAGCAGCCATAGTTCCGCTTTCCTTTGCTGAAGATAAACCGCAATGGAAAAAATTCTCCGGTATCCAAGACTACCGCAATAATACCACGCGCTTCCTAGTTGTAAGGTCGCGGCAGGAACATGAACAGCCAGATTTTTCCTGCAAAAAAACCTCCCTCTTAGTAGAATTTCAGGATGACCGCTCCGGACTGCTGTATCAGCTCCTAAGTGTGTTCAACCTTTTTCAGATCAACCTTTGTCGTTTGGAGTCAAGGCCTGCTAAAGACACTCCATGGGCGTATGTATTTTATGTAGATTTTTACAATTCTGCGGATACAGAAGCCTGTCTTGACGTTCT
>JAPKDT010000097.1 GCA_028822475.1 SAR324 cluster bacterium | reverse complement strand
TGAAATATACTGAAACAGTAAAAAGCATTAAAACCGTTTCATGTCTAGTGAAAATAGAAAATATATTTGCCGCCTGTTGTCAAAACGGACTTGATGTTTTCAAAGGAACTCTTTCAGGAATTTTGGCTGCGGAGTAGGCTTGCGGCTTACAGAATTCATATATCGAAGATTACCTCAACGAAGCCCGACCCACGCGTCTGCCTCCGGAAACTCTAGCTACAATCGGTACTACAGACTACCTTAAATGGCAGGAATGGAGTGCTGGACTTGAAAAGTAATCCGATTCCTGTTTACCGGATTTGATCGTTAGAGGGTATTAGTTTTTCATTAAGAGTATTTTTTGTGCCTCCTGAAGCACGAGTTCAGGCTGAATTTTAGTCAGGCAGTCATAGTGACCATAACGGCAGGTTCTCGCGAAACATGGTGAGCAGGACAAATTCCGGCTCAAGACTGAGGCATAAGGATTAACAGGTGCAGTCCAGATGGGAGATGTTGAGCCGAAAACCGCAATTTGTGGACGTTGCAAAGCGCCCATTAAATGCATACTTCCGGAGTCATTTCCAATCAGCAGTTTGGCTTTTGCCAAGATTGCCAAGAATTCCGTTAAGGAAGTTTGCCCACAATAATTATGAACCCCTTCAAGTCCCTCTGAAATTTCCGTTCCGGATTCCGCATCTTCAGCAGTGCCTAAAATAAGAATTGAAGTTCCAAAAAGCTGAATCATTTGAACAGCTAAGGTACGGAAATGCTCAAGCGGCCACTGTTTTGCCGGCCCATAAACTGCGCCTGGAGTGAAAACAAGATAAGATTCCGGCAGAGTTTGTTGAAAAGAGTTTAAATGATTTTCGATCCAGTCCGAAGTTGTTTCTAGATGAGGAGGGTTTTTTTCCAATGAAAGGTCCGGATCAAGCAAATTTAAGTATTCCTTGAGAATGTGAACTGAACGTGGCTTTCCTTCATGTTTTTTTGCCTTGCTCAACAGCAGACTTCTAAACTCGCCGGCATAACCGATACGCTGCGGAATTTTGCTTTGAAAGGCCATCCAGGCAGAAGAAAAGCTTGGAGGCAGGACGTAAATGTGAGAGTAATTTGCTGAGACTAAAGTTTTTCCGAAAGCTCCAGCTGAGTATTCTTCCGAATCAAACACAATTATTTTTCCACGCCGCGGCAGAGGCAAATTTTCAAATCCGGATTTAACGATTAAATCAACCTCTGATTCAGGATAGTAGTCAAGAACGGCTCTGATAAATCCGCTTGCCATCACAAGGTCACCGAGCCAGTTTGGTGTACGGATCAGGATTTTTGGAGGCGAAATATCGGACATAAACTTATATTAATCGAGTATCGAGGATTTGCGGTTTTGCCGTGTACAAAAATAATATCCATCCGGAAGCAAAGAATTGTAGTGTCTCAATTCAATCTCCCTGCCGTCTTGACGCTTCAGCAGCACTAGCTGATTTTTAATTTGAAAGTGGGAAGCGTCCGTATTTTGACACACCAATTCCACTTGTTTATGCAGTATTTTAGGATGGTTTACATAAGTTTTTTCTGGCAGCTTTGAACATCCAGAAACAGTAATCAAGAGCAAAGCAGGCAGTCCTAAAAAAAACAGGTATAAGCTAAAATACATGAAGCAAAGCAGACTGAATGTTTCTGTCTCAGGGACTTAGTGTTTGCTGATTAATTTAGCTGAAAATTCAGGGAAAGGCAATGTTGGGAAGCACTGTTAATAATTGCTTCTGGGAAAATATTCTTCAGGAACTCAAAAACGGTAACCGCGTTTTTCTTCAGGCAGCTTTGCGGAATCATGTTTTTCCTCAAATTCATGCAGAAAAGTCTGCATTTGTTTGAGGAAGAAATCATCTGACGACATCCTCTCACCAACTTTTTTTAAGGTAGCATGGATAGTAGAATGGTTACGTCCTACAATTTTACCAATTTCACTCAGGGAAAGTGAGGTAAGCTGTTTGAGTAGAAAAACTGTAGCCTGTCGGGCTTTGTTGTGTTTTCGGTCACGCCGATATGACAACAGACCTTCCTCTGTAATTTGGAACATGACATAGATCCGCTGCAGGATTTTATTTGCGGTCTCATCAGCAAATACACCGCTATTGGATTGTGCAGAATTTGAATTTTTAGTAGACTCGTCCAGCCAATCCTTAAGAGCGTATCTTGCTAAATCTATTGTCAGCTCTTCATTTAACAATGAAGCATGTACACCTAAGCGCATCAAAACACCTTCCATGCGTCCAATTCCGCCCTTGATATGCTGCACAATAAAATGTGCCAGTTCAGTGCTCAGCGGAATACCACGTTCGACGGCTTTGCTCTCCAGAATTGCAATACGTGTTTGATCATCAGGAATACCGATATCAACCGTCAGTCCAGATTCAAGTCGACCGCGTAGTCCGGAAATGAGGCCTTCAATTTGTGTAGGTGCCTGTATGCAGGCTATGACGATCTGAGCCTTTTTCTTGCGTAAGGCATTAATCGTGTGGAGAAGTTCAGTTTGGCACTTGGCCGAGGGCAGCAAAGCCTGCAAATCATCGAGCAGAAAAGCATCAACCTTACGGTAACGATCACGAAATTCTTTCATTTTGTTCATTCTGAGATGAACAATGAAATCATTCAAAAAATCTTCTGCGGCAACCTGTACAGTTTGTTTTCCTGGTTGGAGCTGTTGCAGTTCATGATTGATGCCTTCGAGCAAATGCGACTTTCCAGCGCCGGACTCACCATAAATAATGAATGGATTAAAGGCTACTCCCGGCATGTCAACGACTGCCCTGCAGGCTCTACTGGCCAAGAGATTTCGTTTTCCTGGGATGAATGAATCCAGCAGACAAGTATTGTGAGCGCCAATCGTATTTTTCAGCTGTTTTGAGGATTTTATTTTTTTAGGAAGTGTTTCCTCAACCATCTCTGTGTGAGGATCTTCATTCAACTCAAATTCAGGCTGAATAACTCTTTTGGGTTTTGAAATACCACCGATTTTATATTCGAATTTTTTTTCTGAAAATGGAGCTTTTTCCGGATAAAGTTCATCGAGGACTTTTTTCAGCAGAGTTTCGTGATTTGTCTTAATTTCGTAACGATAAACCTTGTGCGCAATTCCACCAAGGATCACTTTTGAAGGAGTGATTTTCAGCAATTGCAGAGAATTCAGCCATGCCTGGTTTGCCTGTGCAGACAAAGAGCACTTCACGCACTCTTTAAATTCATTTGATTGTTCTTGATTCAACTCCATTCTTCTTATATTTCAAATCCATTTGCTGTTTTTCATACGTCAAAAATTAGCAGAATTACTGCTTTAGATTGGCGTAAAATTTATCCCGTCCATGGAATGTAAGCTACCAGGCTGGCCTCACTAATCTAAAGCAAAACGAGGAGTAAAATCAACTAAAAAGAATTCTAAAAAGATGAATCAGTTACCCTTAAATTACTGATTATAATACAATAAAAAATTATAAATATTTAGCATTTATTTTATGTATACAAATTCAAAGAGTAATAAAGTTGTTCAATATTAGGCACCTAAGGCTAAGCAAAAAAAATAAATTTCTAAAAAAATATTTTCGTGTTAGTTTGAATTTTACAAAACACTTTTTCAGGAAATGAAAAATGAATCAGTCAGCAACTCCTCAATCAAAGACAACAGCAGAATATTTAGCATTTCTGGCAAAATTCAGTAGTCTTCAACTGTCCACAATCGGAAAAAAAGGAGGACCGGAAAGCAGTTACGCGCCTTTTGTGATTGATCATAATAATAATTTTTATATTTACGTAAGTGCACTTGCCCGACATACCGGCAATATGCAGAATGATGGCAGGGTAGGAATTATGCTTATTGAAGCCGAAGCAGAGGCGGAAAATATTTTTGCCAGAAAACGTGTAACATTTGAATGTGATGCGGAAGCGGTGGATAGAGAGACCGAAGTCTGGCGGGGAATCATGTTGCTGTTTGATCAACTTGCAGCTGAATTGATGGAAACATTACGCAGACTCACGGATTTTCAACTGCTGCGTCTGCGGCCGAAATCTGGACTTTTCGTCAAAGGATTTGGTAAAGCTTATCAAATTTCAGGTGCAAGGATGGACGAATTGTCACATGTAAATCCACGCAAATAAAAGTTCGCCTCTTAAAAAGCAGCTTCAAGCAAGGCTTGAGTGTAAGGATTCTGTGGTTTTTTCAAGATTTCTTCAGCAGGACCGGTTTCTACAGCAACTCCGTCTTTCATGACGATGATATCATGACAAAGTGCCTGGATTATTTTCAGGTCATGGCTAATAAAAAGGAACGTCAGACTGTATTTTTTTTGTAAATCACGCAGGAGTTCCAAAACCTGGGACTGTACAGAGCGGTCCAGTGAGGATGTTGGTTCATCCAGCACCAGGAAACTAGGCTTAAGCACCAGAGCACGTGCAATGGCAATTCGCTGACGCTGACCTCCGGAAAATTCGTGAGGATAACGGTGTCTCAATTCCGGTTCGAGACCGACTTCTTTAAGAACCTGTACGATTTTATCCTGATGATTTTTCTGATCCTCAAGATTATGGATTTCAAGTCCTTCCGCTACTATTTGTTCTACAGTCATCCGTGGACTCAAGCTACCGTATGGATCCTGAAATACAATTTGCATAGCCTTCCGAAGCGGTGTAATTTGCTGTTGATTTAAGGTGTTCAGGTTGACATCTCCAAACTGTATTGAGCCTTCACTTTTTATCAAACGCAGCAACGCAAGTCCAAGAGTTGATTTTCCGGATCCGCTTTCTCCAACTACTCCGAGGCTGTGTCCTTTACGGATTTCCAAACTTACTCCATCAACTGCTTTTACGTAATCCACCGTACGTTTTAAAACTCCTTTCTGGATTGGAAACCAGACCTTTAAATTTTTGATTGAGACAAAAACCGGCGCTGAAGCTGAGATTGACACTGGATTTCCGCTTGGCTCTGACGCTAGCAGTTGTTTTGTGTAGGAGTGCTGCGGTTCTAAAAAAACAGGTTCAGTCATGTTTGTTTCAACAATTTCACCTTGAGTCATGACTGCAACTCTGTCTGCGTGATGACGTACAATCCCAAGATCATGTGTAATCAAAAGGATAGCCATTTTAAATTGGTCCTGCAGTTGCCTCAGCAGTTGAAGAACTTGTGCCTGTACTGTCACATCGAGCGCAGTAGTCGGTTCATCAGCGATCAGCAAGTCAGGTTTGTTAGCGAGCGCCATGGCAATCATCACCCGCTGTCGTTGTCCTCCGCTTAATTCATGGGGAAACGCACCTAAACGCTTTTTGGCATTTTGAATTTCCACCATTTCAAGCAGTTCCAGGGTGCGCTCACGGGCCTGCTTTTTACTCAATCCCTGATGGACAAACAAGACTTCACTGATTTGTTTTTCAATTGAGTGTAAAGGATTCAGAGAACTCATTGGTTCCTGAAAGATCATGCCTATCCGGTTTCCCCTTACCACTCTAATATCTGCTGCTGAACAGTTGAGCAGGTTCTGACCTTCAAACTCAATATTTCCTTCTGGGTGGGAAGCAGAATCTGGCAGGAGGCGTAGAATTGAATGCGCGGTGACGGATTTGCCTGAACCACTTTCTCCCACCAGCGCTAAGGTCTCACCCTTGTTCAACTGCAGGGATGCATTACGTACCGCATGAATTACACGTTCTCCCTGAGTGAAGTCTACTGAAAGATTATTGACAGAAAGTAAAGGGGTTGACATAACGTTCATTTAGATCAAGATGCTTTTTCCTTTTTCACGAGCTTCCTCTGCCGTAGTTGTACTTCGGTCGACCTTGTAGGGTACTTCAATGCCTTTTTGAAAAGCAGGTCGTGCTGCTAAAACATCCAGCCAGCGCCGTAAATTTGGTAGTTCCTCAATTTCCAAACCAGCCCAGAGATAACCACGAACCCACGGCCAGGCAGCCATGTCCGCGATTGAGAGTTCCCCGGCCAGGAATTCATTATCTTCAAGTTGTGTGTCAAGCACGCTGTAAAGTCGAAAAGTTTCATTCTGGTAACGCTTGATGGCATATTCAATTTTTTCCGGTGCATAGCGAAAAAAAACATGTGCCTGTCCCTGCATAGGACCTATTCCACCCATCTGAAACATCAGCCACTGCATTACAGAAGAACGTCCTTTGGGATCAGTTGGCAAAAACTGTCCAGATTTTTCTGCGAGATAAATCAAAATTGCTCCGGACTCAAAAACTGCAAATTCACCATTATCATGGTCAACTATTGTAGGAATCCTGCCGTTCGGATTTAGTTTAAGGTACTCAGGTTTTTTTTGATCTTTTGTCTCAAGATCAATAGCAATTACCTTATAAGGCAGTTTAAGTTCTTCCAGTAAGATAGAAACTTTGTAACCGTTTGGAGTCGCGCTGGTGTATAAATCAATCATAACTTTTTGTTTGAAAATAGGTTTGTGCTTTTTGGAATTCTTCCGGAGTATTTGCATCGCGGCAAATCCAGGGAGTTTCTTCCGGAGCAGAGAGACGGGCCATGCGCCAGCCTTCCCAAAGTAATAAAGGACGGCGCTTCCCTGCGGCAAGAAGTTGCGCAGCAGGTTCCAGAACAGGACGCCGATAAAGAGCTAGTAGCGGATTTGTTATATTATCTTCTTCTGTACAGACAATGTCATATTCGTCTGTCATGATGTCACGCAAAGTTTGCAACCATTCACCTGTTAAATAAGGCAAGTCACATGTGAGCAGGAAAACCTTGTCAATTTCTAAACTCAACAGAGGCAGAGCATCAACAATTCCCTGCAGAGGCCCCCTTCCTTCTTCAGCATCCCAGCCAACCTTGATCCATGCCTTCAGTTCCGGAGAAATGTAGGGAAGAGTCTGTCCTGTTGCCCGCATCACTACAGTTTCAGCAACCAATGGATGCAGGGTCAATAATAGCCTTTCAAGCATAGTCTGACCCTCAATCTCAAGTCCGGCTTTGTCCTTTCCCATACGAGAAGACTGTCCCCCGGCAAGCAGGATTGCGCCGTATTGTTTTTTCATCTTGGCAGATATTAATTGAGGAAAAAAAACACAGAATTTCTGAAAATGATGGGTTTACGTCCGTGATAATTTTGTTTTTGTCTACTGTAAAACAGTAACTAATTGTCTCCGGGATCAATAATCAAGGTCAAGTCCTGAGATGCTTTTTGCATACGGGGGATATGATTTGTTATTTACATCATGGACATTCTGGTATTTGGCGCGTGAATTGACAAAGTGGCAAAAAAACGATTTCGTCTGTCTAAAATTGGTACTGCAACAGAAACCATTCCATCGACAAATTCTTCGTTATCTGTTCCAACCTGCTCCTTCCTGATCTTTACTAAAGCAGACATAAGAATCTTTGCGGTAGTCAGTGTATTCTCAGTTTTTTGTTCTAAATTTAAATTTTCGATCAAACTGGACATTTATTCATCGGGAAGTTGACTAAGAAAAAGTTTTCCGCTGGCGGTACAATGCAGAGGTACTTTAGTACCGATCATAAACTGCATACGCAAAGGACAATGAGTTTCTACACGATCCAGGTATATCATTTGACTGCCGTCAGGAATGTTAATATTGCACGCTTCTCCAACCTCATCAGAAAGTTGTTTTAAAATAGCATGTTTATGGGTTCTAAA
>JAPKDT010000096.1 GCA_028822475.1 SAR324 cluster bacterium | reverse complement strand
AATCTGCATTAAATCTCTGTTTATAAAAAGTATTAAATTTCTGATTTGCAATACTTGGCAAGATTCAGAATTAATATATTACATTGACTCGATCCTGCGAAAATATCAAGATCTGGAATAACAGTTGTAAACTGGGGAAAGATTACTCGTTCTATTAGATTTACGATACGGAGGAATTTTCTTCAAAACGTGAATGTCCTTTGAAGTTAGCCAAATCTGCCGCAGGAAGATATTCCGGTGCTGCAGGAGGGCTGATTTTGTTGACCAACACCATGAGTATGTTTTGGATTCCTGTCAATAAAGCCGAAAATAAAGGCAGCGGCGAAAGTAGTCTGGACATACGTACTACAGAAATAATAAACATAACTGCTAGGGCAGTTGAACTTAATGCAAGAGCCATCGACTGGCCCAGCCACTCTACTGCTAATTTACCTGCATATCCATTTTGCCATAAAAAACCTGAATTTACAGGTTCAAGAAGAGTTAACTGTAAAGCCAGTTCATAAAATATCGAAAGCAAAAAAACGAGAACAAACGTATAATAAGTACCTCCCAGAACAGAAACACTACGTGGTTGGTGCAAAAATATACGCACAAAAAGCCATGGAAGCAACAAGGATGACGGCCCAAAGATTTCTAGTAAAGAACCTCCTGTGATTGCGCCGATCAAGCCAATCCAGTTTTGAATTCCTGCTGAAGGATATAACTGATTAAAAACTGTCGGATCCTGAAAATCCGCCGTCATTATGGACAGCAGAAAAGCAAAACCTAATCCACCAAAAACCAGATAGTCTATACGTAATTTGATTATACTCATTGAAGCTAGTTTATCAATATTAAGTTTTAGGATTACTTTGAATAACTTTTGTCACTATTTCTGCTACTGAAGGCAGTACATAAGCTTCGATTGACTCTCCCATGAATGCTAATTCACGAACAAGAGTCGAACTGATAGCAAAAAGATCAGGTTTGCCAAATAAGCAGAATGTTTCAATTTCCTGGTCAATACCCTTGTTGCCTACTGCCTGCTGAAATTCACCCTGAAAATCCTCCAAACTTCGTAAACCTTTTACAATTACTTGCGCTTTACGTTGCTGTACGTAGCGAATGGTTGAGCCTCTAAAAGCTTCAACAGTGACATTTTTTAAATTATAATGCGTCACATATTCATTCATCATCTGCAGGCGCACTTCTTCGGTAAACATATATTGCTTTTCAACATTCATGGCTGCTGACCAATAAACATGATCAAACTGTTTGCTCGTTCGGACCAATATATCTGCGTGACCAAAAGTTGGGGGATTTGCACTTGTAGGGTAAACTGCAATTCTCATTTCTGCTATTCAAATATATTGTTTAAGTTTGTCTGACTGATGTTTTTCATTCCCGTCGTAGTCTAACTGTAAATTCATGAAGATAATTTAACGCCTGCAGCGGAGTCATTTCATTCAAGTTTAATTTGCGCAACTCATCCAGATAGAGAGATTCTTCCGGAAACAAAGACAATTGAGGATCTGCATCGGTGGAAACATTCCATAAGCCGCTCGAATTATCACTTATTTCAGTCGATAATTCCTGTTTTTTTTCTGTCTCATCTATAGGTATAGGCAAATGGTGGACCATTGACGTCTCTTCCAATTGTTCCATCACATCAAGCGCGCGTTTTACCACACTTTTTGGCAGACCAGCAAGCCTTGCAACTTGAACTCCATAGCTTTTATCAGCCTCTCCCGCAACGATTTTACGCAGAAAAACAATTTGTTCACCCTCTTCTTCTACACGTACGCTGAAATTTTCAACAGAATCCAATTCCTGCGCAAGAGCAGTCAGTTCATGATAATGTGTGGCACACAGCGTGAGAGCGTTCAATTTTTGTAAATGTTCAACAATTGCCCACGCAATGCTGATACCGTCAAAAGTGCTGGTCCCCCTCCCTATTTCATCCAGAATTATTAAACTTCGGTCAGTCGCATTGTTCAAAATTGCTGCTGCTTCATTCATTTCCAGCATAAAAGTACTTTGACCAAGAGTCAGATTATCCGAAGCTCCAACACGGGTGAAAATTCTGTCAACCACAGACAACTCCGCACTCTCTGCCGGAACAAAACTTCCACATTGCGCCATCAGCACATTTAAGGCAACTTGTCGCATGTAAGTAGATTTTCCGGCCATGTTAGGTCCTGTGATCAACATGATACGGCATTTGGTTTCTGCTAAATCTAAATCATTAGGCACAAAAACTTCACCCAAATCAATTCGTTCAATGACAGGATGGCGACAGTCTTTCAAAAACAATTTTCTTGGTGCCTGCAGAGGATGAAGAACTGGACGCACGTAGTGATAGTGTTCTGCAACATAAGCCAGTCCTGCCAACGCATCCGCAACAGCGATATCCTGTGCGGTTTGCTGTACACGTCTGGTATTTGTGTTGATCTCGGTTTTTAATTGTTGAAACATCTCATACTCCAACTCACCTATTCGCTCTTCTGCAGTGAGAATTTTTTCCTCAAATTCTTTGAGCTCGCCGGTAATGTAACGCTCAGCATTTACCAGAGTCTGTTTACGGATGTAATTATCCGGAACTGAAGTTTTATGAACATTACTGACTTCAAGGTAGTAACCAAAAACTTTGTTGTAACTTATCTTTAAGGAGCTTATTCCTGTTTTCTCACGTTCATTCAACAGCATTTCATTGAGAAATTGTTTTGAATTTCTAGAAATGTCACGCAGTTCATCTAATTCTGCTGAAACTCCTGCTGCCATAAATCCACCTTCCCTCAGTTTAACTGAAGGTGCATCCAGCAAATGTCGATGCAACAGATCTAACAAATCTGTTAGCGGATCAAATTTTTCAGCAATTATTTTTAACAACGGCGATTGTAATTCCGCTAAATAGAGTGGAAGTTTCTGTACCGGTTCCAAGGATTCACGTAGAGCCAAAAGGTCATTTATCCCTGTCACTGGCAAATTGATGCGCCCCAAGATACGTGGTAGATCCTGGATCACGTTCAAACTTTCACGAAATTTTTCACAGAGCATAAAATTAACCCTGAACTCTTCGATACAGTCAAAACGTTCATTAATTGCCACAATATCTAGTAACGGTTGCCGCATCCACTGCCTGAAAAGCCTTGCACCCATTGGAGTCTGAGTGTGATTAAGTATATGAAAAAGAGTGTGTTTTCTAACTCCGGACTGGCTTTCAAACAGTTCAAGATTCGCAACTGTTGCTTCATCCAAAAGCATAGTTTTTTCAAAAGAATGTCTCCGCAAAGCAGTAAGATGACTCAAGTCGCATTTTTGAGTGTCTTCCAAATAACGTAATAACGCACCCGCGGCCGAAATTCCATGTGGCAAATCATCTACCCCAAATCCGGAAAGATTCAGCGTTTCAAAATGTTTTTTTAAACTCCTCTCAGTTGCTTCCTTATCAAAATGATATGGGTCAATAAAATTAAAAAGTCCGGTAGATGGGAAAACCTGTCCGTCCGGAAAACCTGTTACTTTTTTCAGCGAAACCACTGAGCTTCCGTCTGAGGTGTTTTCCTTGTCGAGCAACTGTGTCATACGCTGCACAAGTTCCTCCAGAAACAGGGATTCTGCTTCAGAACGGCTTTGTGTGAGGAGAATTTCCTGTGGGGTCAGTTGTGCGAGGAAATCGTAGAACCGGTGAGTTTCATGCAAATTAAACTCTGCAACTTCAAACTCACCTGTAGAAAGATCCGCAAAGGCGATACCCAAACTTTGGGAACGCAATACCACGTTGATTGCCAGTAAATAATGATTGCGGTCCGGATCAATCAATTGAGGTGAAACTGTAGTTCCGGGAGTTACAACTCTGACAACACCCCGCGCTACCAGCCCCTGTGCTTTGGCAGGATCTTCCATTTGTTCACAAATAGCCACCTTGTAACCTGCAGCCGTCAGTTTGTTTAAGTATTGTTCATAGGCACGGTAAGGTACACCACACATCGGTAATGACTTTTTTTTATCACGAGAAGTCAACGCAATTTGCAAAACTTTTGCTCCTACAATCGCATCATCACCGAACATTTCATAAAAATCGCCCATGCGGTAAAACAGAAGTTTATCCGGATGTTCCCGTTTGATGGCATTGAACTGACGCATCATCGGTGTTTCTACTTGAGGAACAGACATGAGTATTGCTGAAGAGGTAAAAAATAATTATGCCAAGTTTGCCGGCCAGATAAGCGGAAACAATTTGTGCTTCATAGGCACACCCGCCGACAATTCTACCGAAAGTCCCGGAAATTCTGGAGAAGTTTCCCAGGCGCGCGGGGCATGCCGAATATCATCGCCAAGCATACGTACAGAAAAAACACGACGCAGCTCCTCTGTACCAGCGCCGGTATGCAAAGTGAGCATATGAAAGGCTAGAGCGTCGCCAGGTTCAAGAGCCCAGCTTAAAACACGATATTTGTCCGGATCAGCTTCAATATCCGGCGGTTCCTTGAGACTGCCTTCAGGAAACCACTTTGCTTCTTTTTTGAGAAAAGTCCGGGGTAAGAACCAGTTTTCTAGATGTGATCCAGCCGCAAATTCCAGTGTCCATTCAAGCGGTACTGGATCAACCGGAATCCAAAAACTGACATTTTGTCTTCCTTCAATATTGTAATACGGTTGGTCCTGATGCCATGGAGTCCTTTGCCTAGTTCCGGATTTTTTCACCAGCATGTGGTCGTGATACAGACGTACCTTTTCGGAACACATCAGTTTTGCCGCCACTTCCGAAAGCTGACTTTCAAAGATAATCCTCTGGTAAGCCGAATTTTCCTGCCAGGTACAAAAATCTTCAAGGAACCAGCCCGGATCCTTTACATCGCTGGCAACCTTGGAGCGTGAACTCGGATTGGAAATATTTTTATCGATACCTGCTTTCAGATCCGCAACTTCATCCTTGGAAAGCAGGTTTTTAAGCAGAACCACTCCATCGTCCGCATAGGCTTTAATCTCAGTTTCACTAATATGTACAGTCATTTTTTTAAATTATTCCCTGGCAGCTGCCAAAGACAGCAAATGTTTACGATAACCGGTTTCACCTTCGGCTTCCCAGGTTTTCAACAAAGCAGAACCGACGATTGCAATTTCCGCTTTCCCATGTAACCGGCGTAAATCTTCGGCATGTGACAAACCAAAACCCAAAGCCAGCGGCAAATCGGTGTAGAGCCGGCATTGTTGTAAAATTTTTTCCGCGCTTATGTCCAGTTCCGTGTTTTTACCAGTAACCCCTTTTCTGGCAACACAGTAAATAAAACCGCTACCATGCCCGCATATTTTCCGGAGACGCTCCTCTGTGTTGGTTGGGGTACAGAGCATGATCGGATCAAGATCATGCTGCCTGCTGTATTCAAACAAATCACCGTATTCCTCCAGCGGTAAATCCGGAATGATAAAACCTTCACCACCATTTTTCCGGATGTTTACGCAGTAATTTTCAAATCCCATGGAAAATGCAGTATTACAATAACCCATCATCAACATCGGAAAATCAAAGCGCTCGCTGGCACGCTTCATCAAATCAAAATATGCCTGCCAACGTATCCCGTTTCGGAGAGCCTCTTGATTCGCTTTAACAAAAAGCGGTCCGTCTGCGCTTGGTTCGCTGAAAGGCATTTGCAGCTCAACCAAATCGACATCCGCTTCACCCATCGCCTCCAACATTTTCCAATTCGCTTCCAAAGATGGATAACCCACCACGACATGGGTCATCAGCAGAATTTTACGTTTAGTTTCCGGAGACTCAGTTCCACCAAAAAGTGGATCTAGCCGGTTTTTTAAATATTTTGTAAGATTCATTAATTTATAATTTTGAAATTTGGAAACGGAGTTGGGCTCATTTCTTCAGTGCTTTTGCTCTCAAAAACTCATCCCATTTTTCATCACCTATGGCTTCAGCAATATTGAAAATATCTTTGTCACCCCGTCCGGAAAGGTTGATCAACACCTGGGTTCCATCAGGAATATCCGGCGCTTCCTCAACCACAGCGGCAAAAGCGTGGGCGCTCTCCAAAGCCGGAATTATGCCTTCTGTACGCATCAGCAGCTTGGTGGCAGAAATAACTGCATCATCCGTGGCAGAGGTAAAGCGGATCCGCTTTTGATCGTGAAGGTGACTCAGAATTGGACTGACTCCTATGTAGTCCAGCCCCGCTGCAATCGAATGCGTATGCATCATCTGACCTTCGTCGTCCTGAAAAAAATACGTTTTGTATCCCTGCGCTACTCCTACTGTACCTCCGGAAAAACGTGCGGCGTGTTGTCCGGAATCAAGACCGTGACCTCCGGCTTCAACACCGACAAGTTCCACCTCTTTATCTTCCAGAAACGGCAGAAAAACTCCACTGGCGTTTGAACCACCTCCAACACAAGCATATATTTTGTCGGGTAATTTGCCGTTTATTTTCAACATTTGCTGACGTGATTCCTGACCAATAATTGACTGAAACCAGGCTACCATTTCCGGAAAAGGGTGCGGACCACATGTTGTGCCTAAAACATAATGTGTAGTTTCCATACTTTCCGACCAGTCACGCATAGCGGCATTGATAGCATCCTTAAGCGTGGCAGTACCTTCTGTAACTGAAATCACAGTCGCACCAAGTTGTTCCATCCAAAAAACATTCGGACGTTGACGTTCCACATCAACAGCGCCCATGTAAACCGTGCATTCAAGTCCCATTCTGGCGGCCATGGTTGCGGTTGCCACTCCGTGCTGTCCGGCTCCTGTTTCTGCAATTACTCGTTTTTTATTCATCCGCTGTACGAGCAACCCCTGCCCCATACAATTGTTCGCTTTGTGAGCTCCTGTATGGTTTAAATCTTCCCGTTTGCAAAAAACCTGAAACTTGCCACCCAATGTCTCAGCAAAATTTCCCAGCGGAGTGACCGGTGTTGGACGGCACGAATAATTCTGCATCACGTCCACATAACTTTGCCAAAATCCAGCGTCGGCCTTGGCTTCGTTAAAAGCGGCAATTAACTCGTCAAAAGTAGTACGTAATATTTCCGGAATGAACATGCCTCCGTAATCACCGTAATAACCGGAGGCATCAGGATTAATTGCTTGAGTGGGCATGTTGGACTTTATTGTATCTTTGGACTTTATGGTTTATTATTTAAGTTTAGATTTTACGTATTTTTTCTCATCTTGTCAATTAACGGTTGATGTTAAACAAGCTCTCGATTCCGGAAATGGCGATTCAGCAAATCTGGGCTGAGCAGGATTTTTCAAAGAAGAATCTCCGGACTGTTTCAGGACAGTCTGTGAAAATTGTGCTTTAAGGCTGGCACAATTCTAGAATTAGACCGGACTTCAAGGAAGTACATTTGCAAATTAAAAAGAATTAATTTTTTGGTGCGGTGTAAATTAATGTCGATTCTTCAGGATGGTATGCACATCAACACGAAAAAAATCCGGATTACAACTCTGTGGTTTTACACGTCGTCCTTTACAACAGTGGAAAACGCTTAATTGAACGTGAGGACAAGTTTAAAATTCAGGAACTGGAATTGGCTTCTTTTATCAACAAAACACCATCAACCTCAGAAACGCAAGCACGTGTGGACTTAAAATCTTTCGGAGAACTTCCTGGACGTTGCGGAGTGGCAGCGGTTGGAAATACCGCGGAGGCACTGAAAAAAGTCATTGTTCATGCCGGAGAGC
>JAPKDT010000002.1 GCA_028822475.1 SAR324 cluster bacterium | reverse complement strand
TTAGAATTGTTTCAGTTTGTTCAAGTTATGAAGAATAATGCCTTGTCAAGATTGAATTAATGGACAAAATGAGTTAAGATTAGATTCTTATTTATACGAGACAAAAAACTTAGCGGACGCATTTACGTAGTGCAGATGAAAAAGCGAAAACAGAGTTCCAAAGAAACATAATGCTACTGGATGACCAACTACCACGTATTCAAAAACTGATCCGGGAAAAACTTGGCCCACTGCCCGTGAATGCTCTGCAAAATGAGGCGGTGATGCAGGCTGCTTTCCGGCGTTTATATCAGGCTCTGCCTAGAATGATTAGACTCGCAGTCAGTGAACAGGGCTTTGTTGAATTCTGTATGGCAAACCGTGAACGATTACTGAATTTAGGTGATGCAGTTTCTGAAAAATTTTCAACTGCAAAAACTACGGATACTAATGTGAACGTTACGGAGAGTGTGCACAATGTAGAATTAAAGAAACGGAAAACACGCACGACTGCAGAAATGTTAGCAACTGCGCAACGCGTGTTTTTACCAACCTATGCGCCGAGCTTAATTTTAAGCAGGAGTCAGGGAGCAAAAGTCTGGGACAGGGACGGTCAAGAGTACATAGATTTTGGTGCGGGAATTTCTGTTAACAATTTGGGGCACCAGGACCCGGAACTGCTGAAGGCATTGACCGAACAATCAGGTAAACTTTGGCATACTACAAATTTGTATTTAACGGAACCCGCCATAAAACTTGCTGAAAACCTGGTGGATGCGACTTTTGCAGACCGAGTTTTTTTCTGTAATTCTGGAGCAGAGGCGAACGAAGCGGCAATTAAACTGGCACGCAAATCATCCAGTCTGCTTCATCCCCCTGAAAAAAGGGAGATCCTGACTTTTGAAGGCTCTTTTCATGGACGTACACTCGCCACAGTAACTGCGACCGCTCAGCCTAAATATCAACAAGGATTTGAGCCTCTTCCAGGAGGTTTTCGTTACTGTCCGTTTAATGATTTTGAAGTAGCAACTGAAATGATAGGTGCAAATACCTGCGCTGTATTGGTGGAACCTGTTCAGGGAGAAGGCGGAGTGAACCCTGCAAAAACCGGATTTTTACTTCATTTAAGAAAACTTTGTGATCAGCATAATGCACTCTTGATTTTTGATGAAATACAAAGTGGAATGGGACGTACCGGAAAATTATTCGGTTACCAGTGGGAAGAAACTGAAGCTCTGGAATCTCATCATGCTGCCGAGCCTGCGGAAAGTTCTGAACGGAAACTTATTCCGGACATTGTGACTATGGCCAAGGCGCTCGGTGGGGGACTTCCAATTGGTGCAATGCTCTGCACAGAAAAAGTTTCGCAATGCTTTAAACCGGGAGACCACGGAACTACTTTCGGAGGAAACCCGATTGTAACGGCTGTTGCCGGAGCTGCATTTAGGAAAATAAACACTCCAGAAATGCTGTCTGGAGTGTTGAAAAAAGGCACCATAATCAAAAAACACCTCGAATCGCTCAACGACGAACTAAGTTTTTTTGAAACAATTCGCGGACGTGGAATGATGATTGGAGCAGTGCTTTCAAAAGCATGGAAAAACAAAGCACCTTCCATGGTCACTGCCTGTCAGCAACAAGGCGTTTTAGTATTGATCGCCGGACCGGATGTGCTAAGGTTTTTACCGCCACTGAATATTTCTGAGGAGGAACTTAAAGTTGGATTGGATCGTGTCTCTCAGGCCCTAAATATTGTTCATGCTGAAGAACTTTCATCCGCTTCACAATCTTAATTACTCATATGGCCTTTCTAAAAAGCGTTCGCTGAACTAGTGCCCTTAGCGGAGTCGAAGGTGAGTCAAAGTTAATTTTCAGACTTGATTAAGGTTTCGACTCAGCTCAACATGCGGATAGCGAAAGAAAATTATATTTTTGTAATTACTTGAATAGTGATTATTTAGAAGTAACCATAAATTATTGGAATAAAAAATGAAAAAAGTAGCATTTATAACTGGAATTACAGGTCAGGATGGCGCTTATCTCGCAGATCTTTTGTTGAAAAAAGATTATATCGTTCATGGTCTAAAAAGACGCTCATCCAGTTTTAATACCGGACGGATTGACCATTTGTATCAGGATCCACATGTTAACAAGCGGAATTTTATTCTACATCACGGCGACTTAACTGATTCGACCAATCTGATCAGGATAATTCAGGAAGTACAGCCGGATGAGATATACAATTTGGCAGCTCAAAGTCACGTTCAGGTTTCTTTTGAAACACCGGAATATACTGCAAATGCGGATGGCCTTGGTACATTAAGGATTTTGGAAGCAATCCGAATTTTGAACATGGTTGAAAAAACAAAATTTTATCAGGCTTCTACAAGTGAACTTTACGGCATGGTACAGGAAGTTCCACAAAATGAAAATACGCCGTTTTATCCTCGTTCACCTTATGCTGTCGCTAAACTCTATGGTTACTGGATCACGATCAATTACCGTGAGGCTTACAATCTATATGCCTGTAATGGTATTCTGTTCAACCATGAGTCCCCTGTTAGAGGTGAAACATTTGTCACCAGAAAAATAACCCGTGCAGCTGCGAGAATTTCGATGGGCACACAGGAGAGAGTATACCTCGGTAACCTCGACGCAAAGCGTGACTGGGGACATGCCCGCGATTTTGTAGAAGGTATGTGGAGAATCCTGCAACAGGAAAAACCTGAAGACTTTGTCCTTGCTACTGGAGTAACGACTACAATCCGGGAATTTACAGAACGCGCTTTTGCAGAGATTGGCATCACCCTCGAATGGTCCGGAAGCGGAGTTGATGAAACAGGACGTGATGTCAAAAACGGAAATATCCTGGTTTCAGTTGATCCAGCTTATTTCCGCCCAACCGAAGTTGATTTGTTGATCGGTGACGCAAGTAAAGCCAGAGAAAAACTGGGTTGGGAGCCAACTTGTGATTTGCAGCAAATGATCGAAGAAATGATAAAATCAGATTTGGAAGAAGCCCGCAAAGATCAACTCCTGCAAAGTAGCGGATTTCAAACAAACGGCGGTAATGGGGCTTGACCATTTTGCAAAAGCGCATATTGAAGTTTAAGGAGATTTTATGATAAATATCAGTTCAATGTTTGCCAAATCACCTTTTAAACCTTTGCGAGATCACATGGATAAAGTGATCGAAAGTATTGCTCCGCTGAAAGATTTTTTCGAAGCACTCCACGAGAAGAATTTTTCAAAAGTCGAAGAACTTCAGCAACAAATATCACTTGCTGAAGAAGAAGCAGACACCATCAAAAACGAAGTCCGTAATCACCTTCCCCGAAATATTTTCATGCCGATAAATCGTCGTGATTTGTTGGAAATGCTTGATATGCAGGATACAATTGCGGATGTGGCACAGGACATTGCAAATTTATTAAACCTGAGAAGAATGTCCCTGCCGGAAGAACTTTGTCAGGAAGTTATTCAGTTTGTCGAAAAAGCGCAAAGTGTTTGTTATATGGCTCAGGGTCTTTCACGGGAATTCGGAGACGTTCTTGAGTCAGGATTTGGACGGCATGAAATTAAAAAATTACTGGAAATGATTGATCAGGTTTCAATTGCGGAAACTGAAGCAGACGATTTGGAAGATGCCCTTGTACGTAAAATGTTTGAGGTAGAAGACAAAATGAAACCTGTAGATGTTGTTTTCTGGTATGAGATTTTCGAATGGATCGGTGATTTGGCCGATTATTCAAAAAAAACAGGCAACCGCTTACGTTTGATGATTGCACATAATTAGATTAAAAAGATGCCAGACTTTTTAGATTACAAAACCAAAGATTTACATGCTTATTGAATACGGTTCAGTCTTTATTATGCTGGCAATAGTGCTTGGTCTTTACATGACTTGGGGGATTGGAGCTAATGATGTTGCCAATGCAATGGGCACTTCGGTTGGATCTGGAGCAATCAGTATCAAACAGGCAATTATCATCGCTGCTGTTTTTGAATTTGCCGGCGCTTTTATTGCGGGAGGGAATGTTACCAAAACTATCCGTAAAGGGATCATTGATCCAACTCCAATTCTTGGTAATCCTGAAATTCTAGTCTGGGGAATGCTCTCAGCTCTACTTGCCGCCGCACTCTGGCTGACTGTAGCCAGTTGGATGGGCTGGCCCGTTTCTACAACGCACAGTATCATCGGTGCGATTGTAGGATTTGCCATGGTCGGCATCGGTATGGATGCGGTGAACTGGCCAAAAATAGGCACCATTGTTATCAGTTGGGTGGTTTCTCCCATGGTTGGAGGTACCTTTTCGTTTCTGATAATGCGCAGTATACAGAAGTTTATTCTCGACACAGACACGCCGTTTCGTAATGCTCAGCGATATGCTCCGTTATACATTTTTTTCGTAGGCTTCCTCATTTCACTTGTAACTCTCTTCAAAGGTCTCAAGCACCTTGAAATAGAATTAAATATACCACAAAGTTTTTTAATTGCTGTCTTATTTGGCGGCAGCATAGCTTTGATTGGACATTTTTTGATTGTCAGGTTGAAAATGCAGGAAGCAGAAAGCGTGCATGAGCAGTTCACTCAGATTGAGAGAATCTTTGGCGTGATGATGCTCTTCACTGCTTGCGCAATGGCTTTTGCCCATGGTTCAAATGATGTGGCTAACGGTATCGGTCCCATGGCCGCTGTTGTCAGCATCGTGCAAAGTGGAGGTGAGATGGCCCAAGATTCTGCGCTTCCTCTTTGGATCTTGATTTTAGGCGGTTGCGGAATTATTCTCGGATTGTCAACCCTGGGTTATCGTGTAATTCAAACTATCGGCACAAAAATTACAGAACTTGTACCCACTCGCGGTTTCTCTGCAGAACTCGCCGCGGCCGCTACAGTAGTTCTCGCCTCGCGAACCGGTATTCCGGTTTCCACTACTCATATCGCGGTAGGTGCAGTCGTGGGAGTAGGACTAGCTAGAGGAATTGGAGCTTTGGATTTGAGGGTAATCGGTGGGATATTCATGTCATGGGTCATAACTCTCCCTGTAGGCGCGCTACTGTCTATCTTCTTCTTTTTCTTTTTCCGTGGGGTATTTCTTTGAGATGAAGTGAATTTTTAAATTTACTGAGCCGCTGAAACGTATTGCAAACGTACCACATTCATAGGTTCAATACGGGAGCTCGTGGAAACTTCCGGAGAACTTGAAACTAACGGAGGATAAGGAAATCGGAGGAGACGGTTGGGTTTTGCTTTTAAAACAGGAAGACGGGAGATGTTCTGCATTTCATTCGTGGGAACCTCAATCACCTTTCCCTCAAAAGTCAAAACTTCCAGCGTTCTTCCATGCTCAAATGCATTTTGTGTCAAGAGTGTGAATGATTTGCCATCATCTACTTCCATGACTGTTCCGGCGATTTCATAAGAAGAATTTCTACTGTTTCTCTCTCCCTGATAAACACTCTCTGCATCCGCGGAATTTTTGAGAGAACCTTCTGTGTAACCTCTGTGTGGAATTTTTTCCAACATTGAGGATAACTCTTTTAACTTCTCCGGCCATTCCCGCTTAGAAGTTGAATCACACCATTTAAGTGCACGAGAGTATGCACTGGTGGTCGTTGCCGCGTAAAGAGAACTTTTCATCCGACCTTCAACTTTGATGCTGTCTACACCCGTTTTGAGGAATTCAGGCAGCAAATCCATTCCGCGTAAATCTTTTGAACTCATTAAAGAGCTTGGACGATATTCCGGAGACACATCAGCAGATTCAGCAGAATCCGGAATAGCAGAATAGGAAAAGCGGCAGCTTTGCACACAACCTCCCCGATTACTGTCACGTCCTGCTGTGTAATTTGAGATAGTGCAGTTTCCGGAAAAAGCCATACACATTGCTCCGTGAATAAAAAGTTCAACCTCAATCTCAGCTTCCTTTCTGATTTTCCCTGCTTCTTCTAGAGAAACCTCCCGTCCCAGAACCAGTCTTTTAGCACCAAGACTTTTCCACAGCTTTGCGGAATGGACATTTAAACAGGATGCCTGCGTTGAAAGATGAACTGCTAATTCAGAATTCTGCTGAACAACGGTCATCACTCCCAGATCAGAAACAATCACTGCGTCCACACCGCACTTTTCCAGAAACCTCACATATTGCGGAAGTTGTTTCAGTTCCTGATCATGCAAAAATGCGTTTAGAGTAACGTATGTTTTGCAGTTGTTTTTCCGCGCAAACAAGACTCCTTCCAGTAATTCTGTCTCAGAGAAATTATCGGACGCACCACGTAAACTGAAGTTTTGACCTGCCAGATAGACAGCATTTGCACCGTACAAAACAGCTGTTTTCAATTTATCTAAATTTCCAGCGGGAGCAAGAAGTTCCATGAGGCAGCAAAGCTATGAGGAAAAAAAGTGTGTCTGAATGCTACAGTGTTAAATTTGTTGCTTGGTCAAAATTGTATTAACCGGATAGGAATATTGACAACAAAAGCTACTGCTACTGTTTTTATTTAAATTTATGCTTATGTCTAAATACCAACATGTACTATTTAGACTGTTAACAAGCACATCAGGATCATCAACTATAGCGTTATTCCAAGTTTTTCATGAATCAGCGAGTGTGCGTGACCCTGAAAACGAGATCCGGTCTGTTCAATTACTGCACCAGCAAGAGCGGCCCCTATGCGTCCACTTTCCAGCGGAGAAAATTCATGAGTCATTCCGAAGAGAAAACCGGCAGCAAAAGCGTCACCTGCTCCGGTTGTATCTTCAACACGAATCGGTAATGGATCAATATAATATGTTTGACCAAGGTGTGAAATAATTGCGCCGTTTGCCCCTAGTGTCAACACTACAGTTTCAGTCCATTTTGACATTATATCAACCGCTTCCTGTGTAACATTAGTATCAAGCAAGGTAAACGCCTCTTCCTGATTGCTGAATACCATACTGACATAACCCTGTAGCAGACTTTTGAAATCTTCTTTGTGACGAGTAACACAGAAAGGATCAGAAAGACTCAAAGCGACTTTTGTCTCAACTCTTTTTGCTTCATCCAGTGCTGTACGGACTGCTTTTTTCTGCGAATCTGTATCCCACAAATATCCTGTAAGATAGAGGTATTTAGATGCTTCAATAACTTCGGGATCAATATCTGGAGCCTGCAGTTCCTGACTCATTCCCAGATAAGTGTTCATTGTACGGCAACCATCATCACTGACTAAAACCAAACTACTCCCTGTGCTGCCTTCACCTTCAGCGAGACATGCACTGACACCTAAATCTTCGAGTTTTTCACGATATATTTTACCATGTTCGTCCCTGCCAATTTTACCGCTGAAAGCAGTACGTCCACCGAGTTGAGCAATACCGATCATTGAATTTGCACCGGAACCTCCTGCAGCAAATTCTACTGATAATTTCTCAGCAGTAAGCGCCAGCAGTAACTCCTGTTGTTCCTCAAGTGAAATGAGGTGCATTATATTTTTTTCAATTCCTCGTTTTTTCAAAAACGAATCCGGAATATGACTCAGCAAATCGATCAAAGGATTGCAGACGCCATATACATCAAATTTTTCCATATTTGTTGTAATAGCTAGTAAGTTAGAAGCTTTATTTCGCTAAGATGATTAGCTGGCTTTGGCTTGTGGAATTATGCTTGAAGGTTTCTTTGTCAGCTTAGGTTTAGCTTTTTGTAGAATAGTTTCTTTACTGATCTCAACTTCACTAATGTCCGGATCTGAGGGAATTTCATACATGATATCCAGCATTGAGTTCTCGATAATTGATCGCAAACCACGTGCACCGGTTTTCCGCTTGATTGCTTCCTTTGCAAGAGTAATAACTGCGTCTTTTGTGAAAGTCAGTTTCACATTCTCAAGTTCAAACATTTTTTCGTACTGACGTATCAAGGCATTTTTAGGTTCCTGTAAAATTTGCACAAGATGATCAACTTCTAAATCATGCAAAGTCGCTACAACCGGTAAACGTCCAATAAATTCAGGAATTAAACCATACTTGAGTAAATCTTCAGGTTCAAGCTGCGCGAGAAGCTTTTCATTCCTGCTTTTATGATGCACATTTGCGCCAAAACCGATCGCGTTTTGGCCAATACGTCGCTTAATTATGTCATCCAGCGCCGTGAATGCACCTCCGCAAATGAACAGTACATTTTCCGTATTGACCTGCATTGTTTCCTGATTAGGGTGCTTACGTCCTCCTTGTGGTGGAATATTCGCGACTGTGCCCTCAATAATTTTCAACAGTGCCTGCTGAACACCTTCTCCAGAAACATCTCGTGTAATCGAGACGTTTTCACTTTTTCTGGTAATTTTGTCAATTTCATCAATATAGATAATGCCCTGCTCCGCACGCTCTATGTCATAATTAGCCGACTGCAAGAGTTTTAGCACAATGTTTTCTACGTCTTCACCAACATATCCCGCTTCTGTCAAAGATGTTGCGTCAGCAACTGCAAACGGCACATTAAGTATTCTGGCAAGAGTTTGTGCCAGCAGAGTCTTGCCTGTCCCTGTAGGACCGATTAACAGGATATTACTTTTTTGCAGTTCTACATCAGAATTTTCAAGATTAGCGCTGATTCGTTTATAATGATTGTGAACAGCCACTGCGAGCACTTTTTTGGACTGTTCCTGCCCCACCACATAACTGTCGAGAACTTCTTTTATTTCCGCTGGTTTGAGCAAATCCTGTTTCAAGTCAGCAGGATTCTCATTCTGATACTCCTCTTCCATTATTTCATTGCAGAGGTCAATACATTCGTCGCAAATATAGACGGTTGGACCTGCAATTATTTTCTTCACCTCGTCCTGTGTTTTACCACAGAATGAGCAGCGCAAGAGAGCCTCTTTAACGGTAGTCATAGATTTAATTCTTTTAGACTGCTTTTAGTTTTCTATTTTGCATCACTTCATCAATAATGCCGTAGTCTTTTGCTTCCTGACTTGAAAAATAATAATCACGTTGGGTATCTTCAGCAATTTCTTCAATCTTGTGCCCTGTGTGACGTGCCAGAATATCATTCAAAAGGTCAGTCATTTTGATAATTTCTTTAGCCTGAATATCAATATCTTCAGCTTGTCCGGAAAAACCGCCCATCATCTGGTGTAGCATAATTCTCGCATGCGGCAGAGCTTTTCTTTTTCCAGATGCTCCAGCAGACAGTAATACCGCGCCCATACTGGCTGCCTGACCTATGCAAATAGTCTGCACATCAGGTTTCAGGTACTGTATTGTATCATAAATTGCCATTCCAGAAGTAACTAATCCGCCCGGGCAATTAAGATAAAGTGAAATATCACTGTCAGGATCTTCTGCTTCCAAGAACAAAAGTTGAGCGATCATCACATTTGCGACATTGTCGTCAATCGGTGAACCAAGAAATATTATGCGATCTTTGAGCAGTCGAGAATAAATGTCGTAGGCACGTTCACCCCGACTATTTTGCTCGACAACCATTGGTATTAGAGACATGGATAACCAGCTTATAATTTTAGAATTTAGAAATTATTTCAGTAAAATATTAATGATCATGGTCACAATTTTCATCGTGAACGTGTTCTTGGGTTTCAGGGACGTTTTCTTCAATAGGGTCACCGAACACACGTGTTACAGCTCTATCAAGAGTTGCGTCTCCTTGTTTGCGGATGATGATGCGTTGATACATGTCTCTCCCAAATGGTGTCTGAATCAGTTCGTCCGGAGATTGTCCTGTAATTTGCGCCAGACCAACAAATTCTCGGGAAGCTTCATTTTCGTCAAATTTAAGTTCCTCATGCTCACTGATTGAGTCAAGAATGAATTTCATCCGTAAATCCATTTTCGCGTTGTCAAAGCCTTCCTGCCTTTTTTTCTCTTTTTCTTCTTCAGTTATTTCTTTTTCTCCGGACATCTTTTCTAATTCTTTCTGAACCTGCTCCTGCTCGAAATCCATCAATTCTTGTGGCAACTCAAATTCATTATATAAATCAGAAAGTTGTGCCCTAACAGCTATACGGTACTCACTTTGAAGTTCAGCTTTTTTACGGGATATTATTGATTCACCTACTTTTTCTTTTAATTCATTTTCACTTTCAACACCGTATTTCTTAAAAAACTCCAAGTCTAACTCTGGTCTTTTAACAGTAGATATTTCAGTTAACTGAATTTTAAAATTTGCTTTTTTACCTGCATTTTCACCAAAACGTTCAGGAAGTTCAATTTCCTCTTCTTTTTCATCTCCGGAAGACATTCCCAAAACGCAGTCATGAAATTCCGCCAAATCCGGAGTTCCAATTTTGAATTGCATGTCATTTCCTATTGAATCTGTAAATTCCTCTCCTTCAAGATATCCTTGGTAATTAATCAGCACCCAATCGTTGTTTTCCACTTTGACATCTTTTCCCTCTTTGGGCGCAAGCACTTCTTCACGCTGAATAATAGCTTCCAATTCTTCAGTAACATCTGCTGCAGAGACTTCATCGAGTTCCTTACGCTCGAGTTGTATCTTTCCGTAATCAAGAGGTGGAAGTTCAGGTGCTATTTCAAAATGCAGAGTCGCTGAAAGCTGCGATTTACGGTTAAAATCGATTTTCTGGATTACCGGCATTGTAATCGGACGGAGCGAATGTTCCTTAAGTGCGCTTTCCATGTAACCTGGAATTACCCGATCCACTGCTTCCTGTTGCATTGCTGACATAAACCGTTTGTCCAACCACCCTTTGGGGTGTTTTCCAGGACGAAAACCATTGAGACGTGTATTTTTCAGCTGCCGATAAATGGCATCGTAGGTGGGTTTGATTTCTTTAAGAGAAATCTCGAGGGCGATCGAATACTTCAGTTTGCCTAGTTCGTCAACGGATGATTCCATGGAAAGATATTTTTTGCTTTGAGATGATGACAGTCTTTCCACAAAGACTGCCCGAAACATTAAATGACATTATATTTAAATATATTTTAGCTCTAAATCACAAGCCTTTTGTGGCATAACTGCATTTTGATTTACGCTGATAACTCAGCCAGTACATTTTGTGTTAAATCATAGTCCAAATGCTTAATTTAAGAAGATCTGTGTTTTTCAATATTGAAGTATTGTGCACAAGCCTGATTAAGGTATAATTTACAATCTTTTCATCCTTTTATGATTCTGATCTTAGTTAACGCTAATTCGATCACAGACACACACTGAACGATAAAAAACTGAGATACCGTCACAAAAGTCATCTAAAGGCAGAATCATTGCTCTAAAGAAGCTTTCGTACATTTTGCAACCATTCATCCAACAGAGGAATTATTTTTGCGGCTGTAGGTGCTTCCCTGAAGTAAAAACCAAATCGTGAAAAATAGGGAGAGGACTCAACTTTCTCAGCTAATTCCTCATTTTTAAGCAAGCTCCGATTTACACCTACAAGCAAAGGTGCGTGACTTTGCGAGTCCAGTTGTTGTAAACGATCACCGAGTGGAGCGGCGTGCCAAGTATGGAAAAGTTCCATTGCAACTTTTTTTCCGGAACTGTGAGTCAAAAGATAATCAGGGAAACAAACTGATTCTCCAGTCAATTGCAGATAATCAGCGGAAGAAGTCAGTTCCCAGGAAGATATTTTTTTTGTAAGCTGTAAACTTAGCAATTCAATTTCTTCAGGCACATAGGACAGGAATTGCCGATAGTGCGAGCGAATTCCACAAATTTGATTCAGTTTTAAAATATGAGACTGATTTTTACGTATTCTGACTTCTGCTTCCAGTTCCCAGCGAGGTTGATGTAAAATTGCAGGAAATAAATTTGCGAGATTTAAACCATATTTCTGGGTGTTCACAAACATACTCAAAGGTCCGTCTATCTCCAGCACCAGCGACTTTTCGTGATCTCTATTACGGCTTATCTTGCACAACAATTTGTTAAAACGTAAATATTTCAGCAATTGTCGCAGTCTCGCGGCACCAGTGTCAGGCAGGAGGATTGTCATCGCTTCACAACGCAAAAGCAGTCCCTGAATCTGAGCACAGTTATATCGATGAAGTAACCCCTCAGCACTCATTTTACGGAAGCCCAATACTTGCTGAAAATGCGGCAAATCTCCGTAGAGTTGACTTCTCAATTCTACTACAGAAATCCCAATTTCCTGAGCTACCGCATTACGATATTCTTCCAAACCGACTTCAGTCCCCACCTTAAAGCCCCGAAGACCAACAGCACTTTTTCCTTGCAACAAGGCAGAAGAACAGCTAAATATTTTTTCCCTTAATTCGGATAACTCGCTTTTTGCTTCCGTATCAAATTCGGTACGGTCGAGCAGGAGTTTTTCCAGTCCTCGACCCACCACAGCGTTTCCCGGAAAAGCATCCAGAACCTGCTTTGTACTTTGCTCAAGTTTTTCACGGACATCACCCACACTTCCGGAAAAAACAATAATCAACTCTTCCGCTATTTCTAATAATTTAGCTGCTTCCGGATTGATTAATTTGGGAATAATTTTGCCCCGATTGGTTCGGAAGCACAGAAGTTCCTTCGTAAGCACGATGCTTTCTACGTCTCTGGTTAGTAAAATATTCTCCAGTATCACCGGAGACAAGTTCATAAAGCATGGCCTGTTTTCCCGGCCGCGCACGCAAAATACGACCAAGACGCTGAACATGTTCTCGAATACTGCCGCTTCCGGAAACAATTACGCCTACATTCGCATCCGGAACGTCAACTCCTTCATTCAGCACTTTCGAAGTTACCAGAATCGGGTATTCTCCTGTCCTGAATGCCTTCAAAAAAGCTTCACGCTCAGGAAGCTTGGTATGATGCGTCAGTACCGGTAACATGAAACTACGCCCAATGCGGTACGCCATCTCATTATCCTGCGTAAAAACCAGCATACGGTCACCTCGATGTTGCTGTATCAGTTTCCACAAAAATTCTTCTTTTGCTCCAGATGCCTGACTTAACTTTTTTTGCAGCAGATATGCTTTAAAAGCTTCTCTGCCTTCAGGACTTTCGCTAGTTTTTCGCAGGAAAATGGACCAGCCATTTGGATGTTGGAAATTAACACGCGCTTTTCGTACAAAGTTGGTATAAGTTTCCCGCGCTCTTTCGTATTGCTCACGTTCATCCGGACGCATTTCCACCTCAATAGTTTCCACTTGGTATGGTGCGAGTGTACGACCGCTTAATTCGTCAATGTGAACCTCATAGCATAAAGAACCGCAAATATCGTAAAGATGTGATTCTTTTCCATCTGCACGCTCAGGAGTCGCCGTCAAACCAAGTCTGAAAGGCGCTATTGAACCAAGTGCGGTGAATTGATATTGCTCTCCGGGCAAGTGATGGCATTCGTCAAAAACCAATAATCCAAACTGATTACCTTTGTGCGGAACATGAATTAAGGCTGAATCGTAGGTTGCCACCGTAATTGGTTGAATGTCATTGATTCCGCCACCCAACAGACCAATTGGAGAATCAAAATATTCACTCAAAACCTCTTTCCATTGACGCATTAGGTCAATGGTCGGCACATGAATCAGTGTGGGACGTCCTGTTTTCGCGATCAGCATGACAGCCAGAATAGTTTTGCCTGCTCCGGTCGGCAATGCCACAACACCCCGCTGTTCTGTAAACCATGCATCCGCGGCCTCCTGTTGGAAGGAACGTGGAGTGATCTTTTTTTTTAGGGAAAAAGTTTCAACGGAAAATTTACGGGCATGATCCTGGAAAGAAATTTTTTGTTCCCGCAGTGTTGTAACCAGCCGACGGTAATCAGCAGCCGGAGCACGGTAACATTGCGTGCGTTCATCCCAGTCAACATCTTCAACTAGAGCAAGCTGATCCTCTTCTGCACCATAAAGCAGGATAGTACCTTTATCAAAGTGCAGGCTGAGTTTCATACTTAGTTACTTGCATCCCAAAAATAATAACTGAAGTTTTTAATCAATTATGAAGCAGAAATATGCATACAATTTTAATCAGTTTTAACTAAACACTGTTTTTTGCTCTAACGCAATTTCCTCTAAACGAATACGATGTCGGAGTAGTAGCAAGTTTGCTAAAGAAAATAATATTGATGTGTAATAAGCTCCGAGAATTAGTGGCACACATGCTATTTCAAGTATCACTCCCCAATAATTAGGGTGACGTATAAACCCGTAAATTCCGTTTTTTATCAAAGGAACATTGGGTAAAACATATATGCGGGTTGACCAGCGTTCAGCAAGTGTTCGCATTGCCAAATAACGTAAAATTTGCCCTGACACCATTCCTGCTATGCCCACTCCGATCAACCATTGAGGCGGTGTTGTTTTATAAAACCAAACTTCAGCCAACATTGCCACAAACCAAGAGATGTGCAATAACACCATTACTCTATAATGTTCCGGAAAACACTCGTAACCACCATGCTTTTTCATCCAAATTTCGTTATGTCGACTTCTCGATAATTCAAACAAACGCTGCAAGGCTAGCAAGCCAAGTAAACCCGTGAATCCCCAAAGGCTTACCATTTCAATAATACCAGTTCAGCTGAAAATCCAGGCCCCATTGAAAGCATCATTCCATATTTATCATCACCATTATGTCCAACTTTATCCACTGTTAATTCTTTCAAACATTCGTCCAACAATACTAAAACCGAACTTGAAGAAAGATTGCCAGTTCTGCAAAGGTGTTTACGGGTATTATCCAGAGTTTTTGGAGGTAAATCCAAACTAGATTCAATTGTATCAATGACTTTTGGGCCTCCAGGATGAGTCAGCCAAACAGAAATGTCAGCTAATGACAGCCCTAATTCTGAAAGGAAGCTATCCAGATGAGGTCGCAATTTTGATGCATAACTTGGAACACCAGGCCCGAGGATGATTTTCAAACCACGATCTGTGACGTCCCAACCCATGACATCTTCAGAATCTGGGAAAAATATAGAAAGACTCTTAACAATCTTCGGTTGAGAAAACTCTACATGCTTTTTGGTTGTCTTTTCTGAACTACTGAATTGATGAATATCTGCATTTTTGGTTCTTTTTTTCTTATCATTTTTAATCAACGGGTGATTTTCACCTACCATTAAAACAGCGGCGGCTCCATCTCCAAAAAGTCCACTTGAAATGATGTTTGCAATTGAAACATCATCAGCCTGTAGTGTTAGTGAACAAAGTTCTACTGATAAAAGAATAGCTGCTTCATCTGGATGACCTTTCAAATAATCAGCGACCCTGGCTATTCCTGCTGTACCTGCAAGGCATCCCAAACCAAACAAAGGTACCCTTTTTAAATATCGTGAAAAAGGAATCCGGTTCATCAAACGGGCTTCCAGGGAAGGAACAGAAACACCTGTGACAGTTGTACTCATCAACAAATTAATTTCATCTGCAGCCAAATTTGATTTAGTCAGTAAATCAGAAATAACATGTTCGCCAAGTTCCAATGCGACTTTCAACCATGCTCGATTGCTATCTGCAAAACCGTCCAGCTTATAATATTCAGACATCTCTAAAGCCAGATATCTACCTTCAACTGTTACAGCTTTTTGCAGACGGTTAAAAACCGCAATATCCAAACCTTTTTTTATCCATTCTGTTCTCAACGCAGAACTCATTTCTTCCTGTCCATAATAGTGCTCAGGGAATGCTGTAGCAGTACTTAATATTCGGGGCATATCGACTGGAATGGTATTTGTTAAAATAATTGGTCTAAATGTGCAATCAGTATTTTTTATAACGCAGGTGAAAATTTGCCTTCACTTAGTACGACCATAAACATGATCTATAATATCAGAAACTTTCTGCATTTCTAAAACTGTTTCAATATCAGCTTCAATTTCAAATTCATCTTCCAAAGACATGATTATATTCATTGCATCCAATGAGACAATGTCCAAATCATCCCTCAAATTCATATCTGTATTGAGTTCACTTGAATTCAATCCCATTTCCTTTGCAATTGTTTCAAGACAAGTTTGTTCAATTTTTTTACGTGTTATTGTTTCCATTTTTTAATTACAAGGACAGCATTACTTCCACCAAAGGCGAAGGAATTTGAAAGGGCAACATCAATTTGTACGTTTCTAGATATGTGAGCTACAGTATCAATATCACATTCTGGGTCTTGGTCATCACAATTTAAGGTAGGAGGAGCACAATCGTATTGCACAGCAAGCAATGTAGCAAGAGCCTCCAAGGCAGAAGAAGCCCCCATTGCATGGCCAAAAGAGGATTTGATTGAACTTACCGGCAAAGTAGCAGCTCTATCACCAAATACTTTGTGTATTGCCCTGCATTCTAGTGGGTCATTAATTTTTGTACCAGTACCGTGAGCGTTAATGTAATCAATGTCTTCCGGAGGAATTTCAGCATCCACAATAGCTAATTTCATTGCCTCTGCCACTCCTGTTTCATCAGGATTTGTCAAACTTACAGCATCGCTATTTGAACCAAATCCTACGATTTCACCAAGGATATTAACATTTCGTTTTTGAGCGGATTCTAAAGATTCTAAGACTAAAACAGCAGCCCCCTCTGCCAAGACGAATCCTCTACGTTTTTTATCAAAAGGTCTACAAGCTGTTTCCGGTGTTTCGTTTTGATTTCTTGCTAGAACACCAAGTGAATCCCAAGCGCGCAGAAATGCATAAGTAACAGGAGCCTCCGCTCCACCGCAGATAACAGCTCTTAGCCGCCCTTCTCTAACCCATTGCATAGCCTGACCGATAGCATTTGCACCAGATGAACAGGCTGTATTCAGTGTAAAATTTGGTCCACGAACACCTAACCGTATAGAGATGGCAGATGAAACAGCACTATTCATTATTCGTGGAATGGTATAAGTATCAATTGGCCTCTCATCCGGGCCTGAAAAAAGTGCATCATAGACTCTTGAATAAGAAGTTATTCCGCCTACACCTGTACCCATTATCACACCAATATTTCCAGAATCACTTTCCAACTCTTGAAGTTTTGCTTCTTCTGCAGCCTGTATAGCTGCTACTAAGCCAAATTGAGTAAATCGCTCATATCTTTTTTTCTCTCGAAACTTAAAATGAGCATCCACATCATAATCTTTTACTATGCCAGCTATTCTGCATCCGGATTTTAATGGATCAAATTCTGTAATTTTGCCTACACCTGAGTTTCCATTAGAAAGTCCTTTCCAATATTCAGATATTGAATTACCCACAGGAGAAACTACACCTCTTCCTGTTACTACAACTCGTTGTCTTGTTTTCAAATCAATGTTTCATATTTTCTGTTTAGCAAACAATAATATTATAAATTATTATTAGATTAACAAAAGTATCATCTACCAGCCGTTTTGTACATTTAACGCATATTGACGCTAAGTAATTTTTGAAATAACGCCGGGAAATAGTGCAAAACCTGAATCACTAATTCCGTTAACTTAGGCCATAATCTCAACAAAAGGGCCAGATGAGTCATAGCCTGATAAGAGCGATATATATTCAAGGATTTTTTTGAATATTCAGATAAAGCATTTTCCAAGTTTGAGGTGTTTTTTTGTAAAACAGGTACAATATTTTTTTCTAACAAAAGTGCCTGCTTTGCCGCAAGGCTAATGCCCTCTCCAGTTATAGGATCAAAAAACCCTGCAGCATCCCCTATAAGCAGTATTTTTTTATTCACCACATCCTTTGTCTTCTGGTACAAAGGTCCTTTTGCCTTTGACTCATCCAGAACATCCGCCTTTTTTATACGAGCCTGTAATTCAGGAAATTCTTCAAGTAGTGAAGAAAACAGTTTTTTCCCAGATTCTCTTGGCTTATAGCGCTTTGTGTCCCACAAAAAACTCACATTTACACATGATGAAGAAACTGGAGTTACATAAGCTTCAAGTCCAGAACTCCAATAAATTTCAACGAACAAGCTCCAAGGCTCTACTTTGAAATGTTTTCGAACTCCCCAACGTTCAAGTCCAGGAGATGATGCTTCGAGATTTGCGAGTTTTCTGATCCTTGAATGCAAACCATCTGCACCAATCAATAACTTTGGACGTAAAGTTTTATTATTTATAATAACTTCTGGATTTTCTCCAATATTATATTTAGCCAAAACTCCAGATTGAATTTCTAGGTTTGGAAAAGCAGAAGCGCATTCAAGCAGGGCAGAAGATAATTCAGTCCGCTGAATCCCCCATCCAGAACCTTTTTTAAAATTAGCTTCTGCAGTTCTACCTTTTCTTGAAATATAACGTATTCCTTTAAAATGCTGGTATGGATATTTTTTTATAAATGGTATGATTCCCAGTTCTCTGAGATACTCAATTCCTGATGGCATAATTCCTTCACCACATGCTTTATCGATGGGATATACTTTTTTTTCCAGAATTAATGTTTTAAGGTTATTTCGTGCGCAAACAATACCTGCAAATAATCCCGCAGGACCACCACCGATAATTATCACGTCATAGTATTTTTCAGACATTTCTATAATATTATTATGACTATCATTTGTCAAAATTAACGTTTAATACTATTCTAATTTACAGATTTAATTGTTCATTTACGTCTTTAAGACCTGTGCGCAAGCCTTCCTCAATCACAGGATGGTAGAACGGCATTTCCAGCATTTGTGGTATTGTCATTTTTTGCTGGTGTGCCCATGACAGCAGATGTGCAAGATGCTCTGCATGAGGACCGATAAATTCACTGCCGAGAAAAAGTCCGGTTTGGTCGTCTGCATAAATGTGCATCAAACCTTTGTTTTTAAGCATCACTCTGCTTCGTCCCTGGCCTTCAAAAGAAATTTTTCCTACAACAACATTTTCCTGGCCCTCTAATTCACTCCATGCTAGACCGACCATTGCAATTTGTGGATCACAAAATACAATCGACAAAGGAGAGCGCCGGAGTCCCGGTTTAAGCTCAGGAAAGCGCCCAGCATTGTCACCGGCTATGAAGCCTTCATCAGCCGACTCATGCAGTAACGGCAAAACGTTATTAGCATCCCCGGCAATAAAGATCGAAGAATCACCGCATTGCATGGTAACTGGATCAAAGATTGGAACTCCTCTTGAATCCAACTCCAGAGTGGTATTTTCCAGGCCGAAATCTTTGACGTTGGGTGAACGCCCCGTTGCAGCTAATACATAATCATAATTTTCAAGCTTTTCAACGCCGTCTTTACGATCCACAAAACGAATCATAACTTGCTCGCCATTAGACTCCATTCCAAGCACATTGGCTTTTGGATCAAAAGGAAATTCCTCTTGAAAAACCTTCACAGCATAATCCCTGATGACAGTATCTGTGAGCGGTTTGAGTGAACCAGAACGTCCGAACAACCTTATTCTGACTCCAAGACGATGCAGTGCCTGTCCAAGCTCCAGACCAATCACACCCGGACCAAAGACAGCAACAGATTCCGGAAGTGTTTCCCAATCGAAAATATCATCATTAACGATCAGACGGTCTCCAAGTTCTGCAAACTTGGGCATAATAGTGGGAGAAGAACCAGTAGCGATCACTACTGTTTTTGCTTCAACAATTGAGTCACCGACTTGCAAGGTATGGTTATCAAGAAAAGCAGCATGATTTCGGATATGGTGTTTTTCTTCTATTTTCTCTACACCTTCGATGACAAAACCTACAAAGCGGTCTCGCTCCCTTCGCACACGTCCCATAACCTCTTCCCCATTTATTGTCGGCTTCGCAGCATGAACTCCAAAACCTGCGGCCGCTTCTACTGAATGTGCTGCTTCCGCAGCAGCAATTAAGAGTTTACTGGGCATGCAACCTACGCGCGCGCATGTTGTCCCGTATACTCCACCTTCGATGAGTACGAGGTTCTCGGTATGTTTTCTTGCCGCACGAAAAGCAGGAAGTCCCGCAGAGCCTGCACCTATAACTGCAACGTCAACCTGACGAGTTGATATTTTTGAATTGTTCAATTAGTGCTTTATGTTTTGGGTTTAGATTATGTGTTTGTCTTGATTACGACCTGATTAATCACTAAAATACACAAAAATAATTTATTGAAAAGCTTACTGTTCAGCAATGACAATCCTTATTTTTTGAACAAGAAACAGTCGGCTGGTTAAGCTATGTCTTTCAATTAGTTTTAACCTTAACAACACTACTTTTTCAAGGTGAATCATTGTTTCTTCAATCTTTAAATAAACTATCTTGAAAAAATTGTGAAATACAAATTTTTAAGATTAGCTGTACATACAAGGCAGAACGAACGATATCAACGCATATTGTTAATTTTGGCTGCATTGAGGCATCCTGTAATGCTGCCGGCAGTGTATATCTTATTTCTTATCCTGTTACTGACTCTGCCAGAAAAAACACCTCCTCCATATTTCCCTAACTATTATCTGCCTGTGGTGATGCAACAGAAAAACTTACCTTCTTTAGCAGATGAACTTATAGCTCTCGATTCTCCTGCAAGATCTGGCAGACCATTAGAAATTCTTCAATTTCCTCAAAATATGAGTTCTGTCCAAATACAGCAAAATATCACGAATAAGCATAAATCTTACTTTGAAAATAAAAATGATCCAGAAATCAATGCAAGTATGCACAGGATTTTCATGACCTTTATTCAGTTTGAATCTATCAGCAGGTTACGTTTCAATCGCGGTACAGGTCGTCTCATGTCTCAAAAAGATTTAGAAGGTTTGGCAGACCATTTCATCGATAGTCGCTGGTATCGTGAGACTTTTAAACGATTTTCCTCAAATAAAGCCTACGGTTTTTCTGAGGAGCGTCTACTGAGGGTCTTAATCTCAATTCAGGCTGCAGCTCATTTTTTTGAGGTACCTTACCCTGCGCTTTTTTGTTTGTTTTTTCAAGAATCAAAATTTGATTACCTAGCAAACAGTTCTACCGGTGCTAAAGGCATCGGTCAACTCACCACCATTGCATTACGTGAAGTAAGACGTTTACGCGGTTTTTCTGCACAGGAAGTATTAATACAAAGAACAGCGGTTCATTTGAATCAAGTTTATAGTGATCCTCAAATACAAATTTGGTTGCAAAACCTCGGTTTCAATCTTGATTTACCAATTATTTCTCAGATTCCGGAAAATATAGAATTTACTAAGCTCACATCTTCTTTTATGCGTGAAGTGGGAAAAGAGCTGGTCAAAGACGGTCATTCATTTGGAGATAATATCGGTTTACTGTGGTTTCTCAGCAAAAAAATAAGACGTGGCAGAATCCTCCCCGCTCGCTATATAGAAATGCATAAAGTTTTTTCAACAATGCTTGCAGAGCAATATGCCAGTTCATCATCGAGCGCCTACAACATTGAAACAAATATTCTTGCCTCCACATTGCTCTTCAGTCACTATTATCGCTATAAGTGGCGTAAGAATAATAAAAATTTAGATCTTTCTGCAGAAGCAAGAGTTATTCTGGCGGCAGCAGCATATAACCATGGACAAACCGGAATGCGACGTTTTCTGATAAATCTTAGTCACGAATTCCCCATGCTGGATTTTAAAACACTTTCTGCAAAAAAATTAAGGATTTTGTTTACCACACGCAGACTTTCGCGTGCGCTGCAACGTCCTTTTTACAAGATCCGTGAAGCTTCAAGGCATGTCCGGCACATTATGAATTGTACACAAAATAGTCCATTATTTTAATGAAGTGTGAAGAAAAAATTAGCTCCGTTGATTGATCAACGATAACCTGCGGCCTGCAGTTGAAACAACTCTGAGTATTGCCCTTTGGCAGCTAATAACTCTTCATGTGTTCCATGTTCCAATAACTTCCCTTCATGCAATACAATGATTCTGTCGGCCATGCGCACAGTCGAGAAACGGTGAGAAATCAGTACCGCGCACTTGTCATTAGTCAGTTCAACAAAACGTCTGAAAACCTCATGTTCAGCACGGGCGTCTAAAGCAGCTGTTGGTTCATCCAAGATCAGCAACTGCGCGTCACGCATGTAGGCCCTTGCAATTGCGATTTTTTGCCATTCTCCTCCAGACAAATTTGTACCTTGTTTAAACCACCGTCCTATCATTTGCTGATAGCCGTCAGGAAGCTTGTCTATAACTGTATCAGCCAAACTACGTTGAGCCGCCTCCACGATTCTAGCCTCATTGTTTCGCTCATCAATACGCCCTACAGCGATATTTTCTGAGGCCGTCAGGTGATATTTCACATAATCCTGAAAAATAACACCAGCCGCGTCCCGTAATCCATCCAGATCGTAGTCACGCAAATCATGTCCTTCCAGTAAAATCCTTCCCTCATCAGGATCGTAGAGCCGCGTCAACAGCTTAACCAGAGTAGTTTTACCTGCTCCATTTTCACCAACTAGAGCTAGTTTTTCACCGGGATGTAGAGTAAAAGAAATATTACGTAACACCCATTGTTCAGTCTGTGGATAACGGAAACTTACTTGCTCAAAAATAAAGCCTTCTCGAATATTTTCTGGAAATGGGAGGGCATTTTTTTTTGAACTGATGTTAGGCTCCATTTCTAGAAAAGCAAAAAGATCCTTCAGATTTAGCGCGCTGTCGGCAATATTGGAAAAACGGATTAAAATCGATTCAATTAATGAGCGCAGACGCAAAAAGGAACCCGAAAGAAAGATCAGATCACCAAGCGACAATTCACCATTCACTGTACGAAAAATGATGACAACATAAGCAGTGTAAAAACCTAAACTACCTAGAATTGAAAGCAAACCTCCCCAGGCTGCACGACGTATAGACAGATTTTTGTTAGCATGATAATATTCCCCTGCTAACTTCTTGTAGCGGCTACCAAAAAAATCAGACAGGCCAAATATCTTAACTTCCTTTGCCGTTTCCTCACTTGCTCCCGCAAATCTCAAATAATCAAGTTCACGGCGTTCCTGCGTCCAGCCGTACATCAAAGAATAGCTTTGACTATTGAAATGCGTTTCTCCTAAAAAGGAAGGAATCAGAGTAATAGCAAGCAGCAGCAAAAGCCATGCATTAAATGTGATTAGAGCTGCTGCTAAAAAAAATACCGTAATCGCATCCTGTAACTGTGTCAATGCCTGTGACATCAATAAAATGCGGCTTGACGCCTGACGACGTGCACGTTCAAGTTTATCATAAAATTCAGCATCTTCAAAGCATTCCAAGTCAAGCCTTGCTGATTGTTTCATCAAGCGCAAAGAAATTTCATGTGATACCAGATCACCAAGCAAACTGTCTACTAAAGCTATTCCACGTCCCAACAAATCAGATAATACTGCCAGTCCAAGTTCAACCAGAACCAATGTCATCAAAATCGACATCTCTTGATTTTCAACTGCAGGTGAACTTGCTGATACAGAAATACGGACTATTTCATCAATTATGAGTTTTCCTACATACAGCATCATGACTGGTAAAGAAGCTCTAATTACACGCAGAAGAATATTCAAGACTGCCAACAAATGGTCACAACTCCAGATCAACCTAAAAAATTCAGGAAGATTGCTGAGCGCCCCCAGACGTTCCTTTAAATCTAAATCACGTGCAGTCCCATGTGCTCCGGAAGTACTTTTTCGACGTTGTTGCATTAATTGGTAATGAGTTTAGTGGGAATCATTCTTAGCGTATAAAGCTAAGATGTAAGTTGCTAATTATTTACTATTTATTTTTTTATATTCTAGCACAACTAGCTGAACAATTCAGATTGAAATTGCAAGTTATCGAATTTAATCACTATAATAATTTATTTTTATTTCAATTTTATTTTATAATTTCATATGACAAAATCCAATCATCACCCAGTCTTTGAGTGGGATGACCCAATGTTGCTTAACACCCAACTGTCTGAAGAAGAACGTTTGATCAGAGACACAGCGCGTGATTTCAGTCAGGATAAATTAATGCCAAGGGTTTTGGATGCAAATCGTAATGAGTTTTTTGACCGTGAAATCATGAATGAATTTGGTGAATTCGGATTTTTAGGTTCAACCATTCCTGAAAAATATGGAGGAGTTGGAGCCAATTATGTGTCTTACGGATTAATTGCACGTGAAGTTGAAAGAGTGGATTCAGGTTACCGCTCTGCTATGAGCGTACAGTCCAGTTTGGTTATGTATCCAATTTACGCTTATGGTAGTGAAGATCAGCGTAAAAAATACCTACCTAAACTCGCCAGTGCAGAATGGATAGGTTGTTTTGGATTGACTGAACCAAATCACGGTTCTGATCCGGGAAGTATGGAATCCCGTGCGAGAAAAGTTGAAGACGGATTTCAACTTACAGGAAACAAAATGTGGATCTCAAACTCTCCAATTGCAGATGTTTTTGTGGTTTGGGCTAAAAATGATGAAGGTCTCATTCGTGGATATATTTTAGAAAAAGGTATGCAAGGACTTAGTGCGCCAAAAATCGTGGGTAAAATGTCACTGCGTGCTTCCATTACCGGTGAAATCGTCATGGACAACGTCTTTGTTCCGACCGAAAATGAATTGCCAAACGTTTCCGGACTCAAAGGGCCTTTCGGATGTTTGAACCGTGCGCGTTTCGGAATCGCCTGGGGAACAATTGGTGCTGCAGAGTACTGCTGGATGCAGGCCCGTCAATATACTCTGGACAGAATTCAATTTGGTAGGCCTCTGGCAGCAAACCAGTTGATACAAAAAAAACTGGCAGACATGCAAACCGAAATAACACTTGGGCTGCAGGGAGTTTTGCAAATGGGACGTTTGATGGATGAAGGAAAATGTGCTCCGGAGTTGATCTCACTGATGAAACGCAACAACTGCGGAAAGGCTTTAGACATCGCACGCGCTTCACGTGACATGCACGGTGGTAACGGAATCTCAGATGAATTTCACGTCATCCGACACATGATGAATCTGGAAACCGTTAATACTTATGAAGGTACCCATGATATTCATGCATTAATTCTTGGACGTGCTCAAACCGGGATTCAGGCTTTTTGTTAAATTATATTTATTTGTCTGATGTTAGTTTTATTGGCTATTTTGATGCGTAACTAAACTTTGTAAAAAAATGATAATACAAGCTGAGTCACTCAAACGACTGGTTAACGCTATCCTCAAAAGTGGAGGAAGCAGTGACGATGAAGCGCAAGTAGTCGCTGAACATCTGGTACGCTCAAATTTGGCTGGTCATGACAGCCACGGAGTCGGCATGCTGCCTATATATTTACGTATGCTGCAGGCTGATTTGCTCAAGCCAAATCAAGTTCCTGAACTTTTCAAAAGCGACGGTTCCATTATGATGTTTGATGGTAAACGAGGTTACGGTCAGGCGGTTGGTAAAATAGCAATGGAAAAAGCTATTGAAAAGTGCCGTGAATCAGGATTGGTTTTGATGACGCTGCGTAACACACATCATCTCGGACGCATCGGTACCTACGGAGAACAGAGTATTGCAGCTGGGATGGTTTCCCTGCACTTTGTGAATGTAACCGATCATCCACCGCTTGTTGCGCCTTTCAGAGGCTCAGACGCACGTTTTTCGACTAATCCGATTTGCCTTGCTATGCCCGGAACCGAAAAACAGCCGCCACTGTTGCTTGACATGGCGACCAGCCGCATTGCCCTTGGAAAAGCGCGGGTAGCTTTTAACAAAGGTGAAGTCCTTAAAGAAGGTCTTGTTTTAGACCATCAGGGAGAACCCAGCACGGATCCAGCAGTGATGGCAGGTTACATTTTTCCGGATCGTGAGGAGAATCCACCACTCGGCGCACTGA
This sequence comes from SAR324 cluster bacterium, assembly GCA_028822475.1. Classification (GTDB taxonomy): domain Bacteria; phylum SAR324; class SAR324; order SAR324; family NAC60-12; genus Arctic96AD-7. Next base: position 3,260 of record JAPKDT010000002.1, on the reverse strand, counting down.
CTCCGCTTGGAGATTACAAAGGTTACGGTCTGGCCATGTTTTGTGAATTGCTCGGCGGTTTACTCAGCGGAGGGGGAACGATTCAGCCTGAGCATGAACGCCAAAACAGTATCATCAACAACATGTTCAGCATTATAATAGATCCTGGAAAATTGGTAGATGTGCCCTGGATGCAGCACGAAGTAGAAGCAATCGCCGCACATGCCAAAGCTTCTCCTCCGGTCAATCAGGAAGAACCGGTTTTAATCGCAGGTGATCCGGAACGTATTTCTTTAAATGAGCGCCTGGCAAAAGGGATTCCACTGGATGATGCAAGTTGGGAGCAAATATTAGCTGTAGGAGAAGTGCTTGGTCTTACACGGGAAGCTATGCATAATTTAGTGTAATTTGACTTCGTCACATTAATTTCCTTTCAACAAACATCTTAGGTTTTCCACCTATGCCGCTGTGATCGGAGGATCAAACATTCATGCTTTGGGATATGAGTATATCCTGACTCCAATTGCCATCAATACGGTCACTATCCTGTTGGTCGCACTCTTGTTTAACGCTCTCTTCCGCTGGCGCCGCTATCCTTCTTTTTTAATACCTAAAGCTTCCGGACTCGACTCTGCACATAAAGCTTATGCTCCTGTAGATCATGCGAGTTTTGTATATGCCCTCAGTCAAATGGATACTTTCATTGATGTGACTGAAGATGATCTGCTGAAAATTTATCAATTGGCAACAGGAAGAGAAGTAAATTCAAATCCTGAATGATTTGTCTATTTTTAAATTTTTCAGACTGAACATCATTGTTATTTTATTTACTAAAGAAAGTTGTCCTGAACTGGAATAACAGACTATTAGCTTTCAAACTATAGCTTCGTAAATTAGACTGGTTGCTATCAAAACACCTCCTTGCTGTCGTCCGTATTTAAAACAGTGCAGGAAACATTGAGTTGATTATTTATTTAACCGCAGATAATAGTTAGCACATGAACTCTCCACAACCTACAAAACAGACAATCACACTCCGGAATCACTTACGCTTCGTTACAGCAACAAGTTTGTTTGACGGACACGATGCCGCAATCAACATCATGCGCCGTATCATGCAGTCACAGGGTGCTGAAGTGATTCACCTCGGCCATGACCGGGCCGTTGAGGAAATTGTCAATGTAGCCATTCAGGAAGACGCTCAAGGAATTGCTGTCAGTTCCTATCAAGGCGGGCACATGGAATATTTCCGTTACATGGTAGATTTGCTCAGGGAAAAAGGGGCCGGACATATTAAAGTTTTTGCAGGCGGAGGCGGGGTAATAATTCCCTCAGAAATGCAAGAATTGATGGAATACGGTCTTGAACGGGTTTACTCTCCTGAAGACGGACGTGAACTCGGACTAGCAGGTATGATCGCGGATATGCTAAAACGTGCTGATTTTCAGGTTTTACCTGACAGTTTTGAACCAAAGGCAGAGGAATTGGCTGCGGGAAATATCCAGCATATAGCACGCAGTCTGACATGGTTGGAGCAAAATACGAAAAACCCGCAAGTTGCGAAAAAAATCTTTGATCAACTTTCCTCATCTGAGGTTCCTGTAATCGGCCTGACTGGTACCGGAGGCGCAGGTAAGTCTTGTCTAACCGATGAACTGGTAAGAAGTTGTCTCGTAGAGTTTCCAGAAAAGCGAATTGCAATCGTTTCAGTTGATCCCTCAAAACGCAAAACAGGAGGTGCTCTGTTAGGGGACAGAATGCGGATGAACGCGATTCACGATTCACGGGTTTTTATGCGTTCACTGGCTACCCGCCGCTCGCATTTAGCAACTTCAGCTGCGTTGGACAGTACGATACGTTTGTTAAAAAGTTCTGGATTTGACCTTATTTTCGTAGAAACTGCAGGCATCGGTCAAAGCGATTCAGAGATTTCTGATCTGGTCGATTTGAGTGTTTACGTGATGACGCCGGAGTTCGGAGCAGCAACGCAACTGGAAAAAATTGATATGATTGATTTTGCTGATTGCATTGTGATTAACAAATTTGACAAACCAGGAGCAGAAGATGCCCTGCTTGCGGTACGCAAACAGTATCAACGCAGTCATCTTGAGTTCGAATCAGAGGCACAAACAATTCCTGTTTTTGGTGTTGTGGCAAACCGTTTCAACGACAGTGGAACCAATTGGTTTTATCATCAGTTGATTGAGACACTGATTAGTAAAAATTCTCTTAACTGGACACGCAGTCACAAAGCGGAATTTGCTGTTTCCGAAATGACGGAGTTAATTCCATCTGACCGCAAAGAATATCTGCGGCAAATCGCCACCAGTGTACGTAACTACAAAAAGGAAGTGTGCGATAATTCAATCTTGGCAGCGGAATGCGCACAACTGCACGGTACGATTCAGCAAATGACTAGTACCGCAAAATCGACAGATCTCACCGAAAAACAATCAGAAACATCGCAACTACAGAACAATACTGGAGTTACTAAATTTGAAATAGGTGATGTTCCTGATGATTTGCGACCTATTGCAGAACTTTATAACGATAAAATAGCGAAACTTCCGGCATCACTTCTTAAACAACTGAGTGAGTTTGACGTAAATCGAAAAGCTTATCTAAATGATTATTTTCGCTTTGATGTACGAGGTAAAGAACTGAAAATCTCAAATCACAGTATCAGCCTTTCCGGACTTAAAATTCCAAAAATAGCCACGCCCAAATTTAATGAATGGGGTGAAATTACGAGCTGGCTGGGTTTGGAAAATTTTCCAGGAAGTTTTCCATTCACTGCCGGAGTGTTTCCCTTTAAACGTGAAGGTGAAGATCCGACACGCATGTTTGCCGGTGAAGGAATTGCAGAACGTACAAATCAACGTTTTCATCTGCTGGCGCAAGGACAGCCTGCAACGCGTCTCAGTACAGCATTTGACTCAGTTACGCTTTATGGCGCGAATCCACATGTACGACCTGATATTTATGGAAAAATAGGCAATGCCGGAGTTTCGATCTGCACGGTGGACGACGCAAAAAGGCTTTATTCTGGTTTCGATCTTCTATTACCTAACACCTCCGTATCGATGACCATTAACGGCCCTGCGCCGATTGTACTGGCCTTTTTCATGAATGCGGCCGTTGATCAACAAATTGAAAAACATTTGCGTGAAAACGGACGTTTGGAAGACGCCGTAAATACTCTGCAGGAACGCTATCAAAAACAAGGACTTAAAGTTCCTGAATACAGGATGAATCGTCCAGACAATCACGATGGGTTCGGT
>JAPKDT010000095.1 GCA_028822475.1 SAR324 cluster bacterium | reverse complement strand
CGCAATATCTTTCAGGGATTTTGTGAGCTTTGTTTCAGGAAAATTTGCTATACTCTGTTTTGCCGAGGCAGAATGTTTTCTGGAAACATCTAAAGTATAACTGATAGAACCATAGCACTGCATCAACTCGATCACCTCCTCAATCTGCGGCTTTGCAATTTCCTGCAGGGAGAGAATCGAATCAAGACGTTTTCTGTCGGCAACATTTGCTTTACCTAGTAAATGACTTAAAGGAAGAGTTATTTTACGTTCCTGTAAATCCCCACCAACAGGTTTTCCGGTTTTATTTCCATCTGCATAATCAAGAGCATCATCCACAATCTGAAAGGATATTCCAAGTGCCATTCCGTAATCATACAACTGGTTTGCGGATTCACCTGAGGCACCAGCCAGTAACGCACCAGTTTTGATTGCAGTTGCAAAAAGACAGGCTGTTTTGTTGATGATGATTTCAAGATATTCTTCCTCGTTTGCAGTCTCAAAAGAACGTGTCAACTGTAATAACTCACCCCGTGCCATCTTTGTTGTTGTTTCTGACATCAGTTCCAGGACTTCCAGATTACGCAATTTTGTGAGTCGGTGAAATGCCATGGACAGCAAATAATCTCCAGAAAGTACACTGGCTTCATTACCCCAAACTTTGCAAGCCGTCTGCTTGGCCCTGCGTGTCTCCGCTCCGTCAACCACATCATCATGCAGAAGAGTTGCAGTGTGTAGATACTCGATTACCTGTGCGGCCTCCATGACCCGTTCATCCACACCAGCAAACATTTCTGCACCTAAAAGTACAAGTGCGGGACGCAGCCTTTTTCCTCCGGAACTCAGAATATGATCGGCAACATTATTGAGCAAAGGAATATCGGTCTTTACATCGCCTAATATTTTTGACTCAAGCGACTCAATATCAGCGGATACTACTTTTAGAATGTGTTCTAAACTGAGCGGCCGGGTGGTTGTCGGGTCAATTGTTTTTGTTAAAGGTACGTTCATGAGTGCAGAAACATGATCAGGCATCCACAGGCTGCATCACAAACAGCAAATCACCCTGGTTTACAGTATTCTGGTCTTCGGCTATAACCCGTATAACTTTATACTTCACATCATCGAGATATAATGAATCTCCATCAGGGCTTTTGTAGTCTGCCAATGATAGTTCCGTGTAGACTTTCATCGATTCCAACAAACACAGAGTGTGATTAACATCAATGATCTGTCCTTCACTCACAAAAGGTTCCTCCTCACGGGACGCAGCACAATAAAAACCACCCATCTGCGGAGAGAGAACCTTCAATTCATCTGAACCTTCCAGCATGATGGCTTTCTGATCAACAGCATTTTTAGCAGTCCCTGAATCTTTTTGAGATTCACTAAGAAGTTTCTTCGCATCAATCCGTTCAAACAAATCTACCAGATAACTTGTACTGAAACGACCCTTTTTAAATTCTGCATCCTGCAGGATTAGCCGATTCAAAGCCAAGTTAGTGGACACACCTCGAATTTTAACTCCTTTCAAATATTCGAGTAAACTGCTGATTGCTTCCCTACGTGATTTTCCCCAGCAGATTATCTGCGCAATCAGACTGTCATAATATGGTGATACTACAGAACCGGAAGCAACAGTTTGTATGACACGCACATTTGCTTTTTCCGGAAAATACACTTCAGAGACATGTCCAGGGTCCGGAATAAAGCGTAACTCTCCCTCATCATCCAGATCTATTTTCTCAGCAATCACACGTAATTCAATCGCATGACCATTGAGCTTAAAATCCAATTCTCCAATATCGTCACCTTGAGCCACTTCCAACTGCAGTTGCACCAAATCAGTTCCGGTAACCATTTCGGATACAGGATGCTCAACTTGCAGTCGTGTATTCATTTCCATAAAATACAAACTTTTTTGATCAAGATCATAAATAAATTCAACAGTACCCGCGCCTATGTAATCAATTTCGTCAATCAATTTGCCTGCATAATTAAAAACCTGATCCTTGATATTTTTCGGAATTCCGGACGCCGTTTCCTCAATCAGTTTTTGATAATTACGCTGAACAGAACAGTCACGTATTCCCAATAATTTTGAATTCCCGTGCATGTCCCGGATTATTTGGACTTCAAGATGACGCATTGAACCGATGAATTTTTCTAAATACAAATCTCCGTTGCCAAAAGCACTCAGGGCTTCCTGAAACATCCTTGAAAAAATTGATTTGAAACTCCCTGCTTCTCTAACTACTTCAATCCCTTTTCCTCCTCCTCCGTGTGCCGCTTTTATCAGCACCGGAAATCCAATTTCCGCGGCAACAACCAAAGCATGTGCAGGGTCGATTAAAGCGCCTTCACTGCCTGGAACAACAGGTATCTTTAAATTACGTGCAGTCGCAATTGCATTTGACTTGTTGCCCATTCTATCCATGTTCGCAACACGCGGTCCGATAAAGTTAAAACCATGTTCCCTACAAATTTTCGCATAATGCGGAGATTCCGACAAAAATCCAATTCCTGGATGAATTGCATCTACTTCCTCCTGTTCTGCAATTCTGATTACGCTCATTCCGTTCAAATAACTATCCTGCGGTGTATTCCCTCCAATGCAGACCAGACGGTCTTTTTCATGCAGCAAAGTTGCAGGATAACTTTCCATATCAGCATCCGAAGCAACTAAAACCACTTCCATTCCAGCATCCTGCGTTCCTCGTATCAAACGTGCCGCTGTACAGCCACGTGCATGAATCAGCACACGTTTAAGCTCACCTGTATGTAAATTTTCCTGAGTAGAATAAGTCTGTAATTCATCACTTACTGACAACTGATATTCACCAGACAAGACACGTGAAATAATCTCCTCGACTGAATATTTAGCAACCGGAATCTGTGGGTCAATTTCCAGCAATTTTTGATCAATATCGGTGTCAAAAGGATTTTTGACAAGACCGTCCATTGTTCCCGGATTTGTAGAAAGGTAATTCGACAAAGTTGAATGAGCCGGCAAGTGACTTTCCACAACCAATTGTCCGGCAAAGGGAATTTGTGAACCAGAGAAATAGTATGTACGTACAAGCAAATGCGTTACAAAGCTAGCTTGTGCTCCTCCAGTACAGTCACGAAAGCCGAAACACAAAACAGGCAGGTCCAGATCTTTTACAAATCTTGTTATCCGTTCATTGATGATAGCCATTGAGAATAAAGATCCACCGCCTTCCTTGGTTTGCATACCCGCGGAAGAGATGAAAAAGATCACCGGTAATTTCAAACGCGCACAATCATCAAGTAACCGGCAAACTTTTTCGCAGCTTGCCATATCAAATGCTCCAGCTTGAAACTCTACATTACTGACCACCAGACCTACGCGGTAAGACGTTTTTTGTTTTTTAGGATCAGTTTTTTTATCAACGTCTGCTTCTACGTTTACTTCATTGGTGAATGTTCCCATTCCAGTCACCACACCACACGGAGTAACACCATTATCCAATGCCTGCTCAATCGCCTCACGGAATCCTGGAAATTTAACCGGATTTGAAGTTATCCTGTCTGCGTACAATTCCTTAAAATCTTTGAAATAATGCTCGATGACTTTAGTGGAACTAATGACAGAGCTTTTGTATCCACGTAATAAATTCTGGATCAGCAAATCTTTGTAGGATTGATCGAGACGGTTCCAAAAATCTTTAATGCCGATGTTGCGTGGAGTTATTTTTCCGTTAAAGCGGCCTTTATTCTGCTGTGCTTCATAAAGTGAGGGCAACAGTCCGGAAAAATAATAACGCACAAGCCCAAACAGTGGAGGACTCATCCGCGGGAAGACAACTCTTTTCCATTCGCTGATTGTACCCAGAACATCATCACAATCTTTGCGTTCAATAAAATTTGCCAACCACTTAAAAAATTGTGTCCCTACTGTATTACTTTCAAGTTGTAGCGAATTTTTTTTAAATTCCTTCATTGCTCCTTCCACTGTCTGCTCAAACAACTGTTCGACAGATTTTTGGGAAATTTGATTTGTACCTTTCAGTTCATCTGCAATCGTCGGAAGAGCTTCTATGACTTGATTGTAGAGCAAATCAAACAGGAGTATGTTCTGAAAATTTTCCTTAAAACTTCGATTAATAACAGTAGTTTTTAACAAATCCAGTAAATTAGGATTCTTTGGAGGGAGGTCCTTGAGAGTTAATTCTCCAAGTTGTTCGTAAAGTTCTATCAGGTTTTCTGAAGTACTGTCCTTCCAGTAATTATAGAGGTAAAGCAGTATTTCCAGAGTCAGGTCATCAACCGCTTTTTTATAATTCACCCGTGGATCACCGATGAAAAAGGCAACCAGACGTCCACGCTCTTTTTCACGGTCATCACTGGCACTGACAAACTGTTCAAAACGTTTGTTCAGCTTTTCGTGAAAACGCACCTCCAGCGGAGTCTTGTACCACTGCTGCAGTTTTTCCTGACGTTCTTTTTTAAGACGTTCCTGCAATTTACCCACAGGAGTTTTACGAGAACTGAGTCTGGCATAACTATCGATGGAGCGACTGACAATTCGCTGGCGTAATTTGAGGTAACGCATAAACCGATACACATCACCAAAAATATTCAGCGTACCTGTTGGGGAGCGGTCTGTAACTCTGTTACTTTCTATTAAAAGTTTTGAAGGGTTGAGATAATGATTGATGCTGTCACGATAATGGTCAAAGAAAAAATCATTTTCAATTAAGAATTTACATGAATTATTTTCAGTCGCTTCAACTGCACTGATGATTGCATCCTTAATATTTTTTGCTTGATGAGGGTGCTCATAAGCATAATCTATGATACCGTCGAAATATCCTTGAGACTGTAATTCATATGCAGAAACTCCAATGTGTTTGGCTGACTCCTGCCAGGATAAATCATATTTCCGCGCAATGTTACTTAAGCCTTTTGGATGGATAGTGTTGAAGACACCTTGCCTGACGGAAAGTAGGATATTGGCGGTTGCCAGAGGAATTGCTCCACCGCTGTAACCACCTCCAAAAACAATGCCGATGACAGGCAACTGTAAATTTGCCATCTCACTGATCAGAAATGAAATACTGTGCGACTGGTTGTCCAGGTTTGCTTCTGCATCAGCAGCTGCACCTGGCGTATCCATGAAAGTTACCAGAGGTATACTGTGCGAAGCAAAAAAGCGCACCTTTTCCGCGGCTTTACGATGATGATTCGGTCCCCAGACACCATTTTGTATTTTGTGATTCTGGGCAATAAATCCCAACCTTCGCATTTGCCCAGAAATTAAAAATTCAATTTCTGCAGTATAAAGCGGTCCTTCGGTTTCTTCTGCAATCATTTTTCCACCTAACTGCTGAATTACTTCCGGAGCACTGGGACGTTTCTTTGATTCAGATGGATTCACCACACGTTGAATATATGAGTCAACGTCTACTTTCTTCAGTTGCCGAACTTCTTCTTCAATCTCTTCCGTGGACAGTAATCCCTGGATTCCTGAATCATCAAAAAAAGCAGGCTTCTTCTTCCCACGTAAAAGGGATAGATCGTGTGACATCACTTCAGCGGCATGAAACGCTGATTTGAATTTACTGTTTTTTTTATTGTTTGAGCCCATATAACTAAGATGTTTTGTGCAAAATTCTGGTTGAGCTTTTACGGTAGCAATAACGGTGACAATGCTTTGTCAAGAGAAGGTAACGAAATCGGAAACAAGAGTTGCTCTTCCAAAGAATGTAATTGTGCCGCGGTTAACGGATCGTTTTGTTGATGATATTTACGTAAAATATTCAGTTTTTTTTCAGGTTTTTCTAAACGCTGATAGGCGACTGCCAAACGGTCCAGAAACAAAAGTTGCATCGGCGGATTACCTGACAGACGCTGACTTTGTTCCAGTGTTGTTTCCAGCAACTCCAGGACTTGCTCCCAGTCTTCAGTCATGACCAGTGATGCGCTTAAACCGTCTACCAGAAAAAGGTGTCCCGGAAACTGAACCAATCCTTGCCGGAGAATTTTCTGGGCTTCCTGCTCTTTAGCCTCGTAACGCAGTAGATCACCGACCAGACGATGCGCGTAACCCTGGCTTTCTTTACGTTCAAGGTAGGGTTGACTAATTTCCAGTGCCTCTTCATACTTTCCAACACGGCTTAAAGTCAAAGCATGCAGGTAAACAACTTCCCAATTTCCTGAAAGAACTTCTAACAACGGAGTTGTTACTTCCAAGACTGAAAGGTACTTACTCTGTTGATAAAGCACCCTTGCCAGCGAAAAATGTATAGAAGGCGAATCATGAACCAAAATAGCCTGCCGCAGCAGTTTTTCTGCTTCTGCCGAATTACCGCGGCTTTTATACAAATCCGCCTGCAGTTGCAGTGCCTCAGTATTCAACGGATGTTTTTCCTGTATACGCTTTAACTGCTTTTCAACGACGGATAACTCGCCTTTCATAAGTTGTCTGCGTAAAAACAGCAGTTGATAAGAAGGATTAGCCGAGTCTAATTCCAGTGCCCTACCAATCGCTAAATCACCCTGCAGATAATCACCTTGGCGAAACAAAATTGAGGAGCGCAGATAATGTGCTCTGGCAAGACGCGGATTAATTTCCAGCCCACGAGTTAACCAAGTAAGTGAATCTTCTAAAAATCCCTTGCGTAACAACTGAACTGCCAACCCCATGAGCGCATCCACGTTTCCAGGCTGCTGTTCAAGTATAGTTTTAAAAAGTAAACGTGCTTCTTTTTCCTGCTCTTGGTGTAAAAGCAAATATGCTTCAATCAGTTGATCTTCTGTAGAAAATGAACTTTTTGATCTCAATTGAACGAGTAAAGCCTGCGCTTCAGGCCATTGCTGCTGTGCGAATTGAATCCGGAGTAATTCACGCCGAATGGGAGCGTAGTCCGGAAACTGATTTAACATTTCTTCCGCGAGAGTCTGGGCGTAATAATAACTGCCCTGAAGCGAATACGACTGAACTCTCATGAGCAGAGCTTCTTTGTTCTTAGGCTCAAGTTTCAACAAAGTATCGAGAGTCCGTTTGGAACCCTCAAATTCGCGCTGACGCAAATAAATCCGTGCGAGATGGTAAAGCGCTTCTACATAAAGACGATCACTCTGCAGTGCCTGCTCCAACGATGAAATAGCTCTGCCGTCATCATCAATCTTCTCATACGTTGCTGCCAGTTTCAAATAAGCAGAAACACGTTCCGGTGAAATTCTGACTGCAATCGCCAATTCTGTTATTGCATCTCCGTAACGTTCAAGGGCAAAAGCTATGCTGCCCAGCAACTCATAATAACCAGCATTAAAAGGATCAAAACGTGTAGCTCGACGTGCATGCTTTTCGGCTGATTCGTAATTTTTGATAAAATAATAAGACCTGGCTAAATTGAAATGCGAGTCTACATTTTCCTCTTCACTTTCAAGAATTGCCTTTTGTTTCTCAATATAACTATTTACATTATCATTGGTGAGCAGCAGTTGCTGGATGTTTTCACCGTTTTCTGTACATGCTGAAAAAAGAAAAAGGATTAACAGAAATAAAAAGTAGAATTTAACAAATTTCACAGGTCAATCAGCAGGAGGGACATCAGCGTTTTCACTGAAACTTTGTCCATTAATTTTAATTTTCGGCAGATGAACGGTGATTGTTTCAGATGCTGAACTTTCATTTCCGAAACGATCAACCAACCGTAATTGGTATAACCAAGTATCCCCATTTTGGCCTCGCAAATCAACATAAAACGGGAGTTTTGCTGATGAGTTGTCTGGTTGCACGTCTTTCAATTGCTGTCGAGCAGCGTGAGAAATCTGCAATTTAAGTTTATCAAGGTAGTAATTATGTTGGCTTGATTTGCTATTAATTGGAGTTTCCGACCAGTTTTCTCCACTACGTATACGGTA
>JAPKDT010000365.1 GCA_028822475.1 SAR324 cluster bacterium | reverse complement strand
GAATTTAATCTGGAAGGCTTTGTGTGACTCATCTTATTGCTTGTGCTTTATCTGCAAATAATAATGCATTGATGCAGAGATGTGAATTATATATTTAAAATAAGATTATATGTGCTGTAATTGTTTACATGTCACAATATAATTGCGGAATTAAACCTGTAACTCATTCAATCCGCAAGACACTAGCACCATATTTCTGTTATGATAAAACAAATCCAAATTTGATGGTTATTTAAAAAATCTGCAATCCGACAGGATTCAAACTATGAAAAAGGCGAAAGCGATTTAGAGTATAATTAGAAGTTTTTCACTACTTGAGTTAAGCAGAGAGAGAAATGGCAGATATTACTGAAGATGACAAAGAGCAGAGTGAATTTGATGAAGTGTTGAACAGGGAGGAAGAATTAAATCTGGAAACTGCGGAAAAGAATCCTGCTCCGGATGTGGAAAGCACCGTGGATGAAACAGAACTTGTAGGAGTCCGACGCATAGAGTTTAACGGACACGGCGAGGAACTGTTTGGGATTTTGGTTAAAAATTTTCTGCTGAATGTTTTGACTCTAGGAATCTACTATCCCTGGGCCAAAGCCAAGCAACTGCGTTACTATTATGGAGCGAGCAGAATTAGCGACAGCGATTTTCAATTTCACGGCACAGGGCGGGAGATGCTCATCGGACTGGGCAAGGCTGTAGTTGTCTTAGTGTTGTTGGATTTAGCTTATGAAGGAATACTCTCCATTATTTTTAATGAGCGACTACTGGCATTGACGGGGCTTTTGTATGTTATTATCTTTTTCCTGCTGATTATGATTGCTTCAGTCGGCGCGAGACGTTACCGTATGAGCCGTACTTCCTGGAGAGGAATCCGCTTCCGTTTTATCGGAACATTCAAGGACACTGTAATCCTCGTTTCTAGGGGCTGGTTGCTGAGCCTGCTCAGCTTCGGATTTTATTATCCTTTTTATCTTAACAGTTTTCAGGACTACTGGACCACCAAGACAACTTTTGGAAATATGCCGTTCAGCTATGACGGACAGGGGAAAGATGTTTTTAGCATCTGGCTCAAAGGAACGCTGTTGACGATACTCACTTTAGGCATCTATCTGTTCTGGTTAAAAGCAAATCTTCAGCGCTATTTTTGGAATCACACCGCTTATGGAGAAGCGCGGATAAATTCAACTCTTTACGGTGGGAAATGGTTCTGGGAATCACTGATATTTTTACTGTTTGTAATTTTCACCTTTGGAATCGGACGTGCCTGGGCGGTGGTGCGTTACAAAAAGTTTTACCTCGGAACATTAAGTCTGGAAGGTAAAATAGACCTCGCGCAAATCAAACAATCTGAAGTTGAAATGACAGGTGCGACCGGTGAGGGTATGGCAGATTTCTTTGACGTGGAAATGTAGTAATGACAAAAACATGGCAGGCACAATATTTTGACGGACGGACGCCTACTCACCTTAATGTAGTGCTGACCGAAGACACATGGGGGGTCCGGATCAAGTTCGAAG
>JAPKDT010000094.1 GCA_028822475.1 SAR324 cluster bacterium | reverse complement strand
GTTGACGAAAAAGGAAATGGAGTATTGTATAGTTGTAATGTGAATGGGAACTGAGGATGGTATAAAAGTAGGAATGAGAAATAGGGTACGAAATATGTGGTAGAAATTGAAAATGGGAAACCAAATGGATAGGGAACCCTCAATTCATCTTATGGGAAGTATGTAGGGGAATTCAAGAATGGGAAAGAAAATGGTCAAGGAACATACAATTACTCTCATGGAAGAAATTATGTAGGTGAATTCAAGGATAGAAAACCTTGGAATGGAACAGGATATAACAAAGACGGAAACATCACAGGAAAGTATGTGAAAGGAGAATGGATAAAACAATAACTACCACATAAAACAAACATCCCACCAAAAGTACTACCATGTCAAAAATTCACATTTACGACCCAATCCCCAAAATAACACCAACAACAGAGTCTGACAGTCTCCAAGTAAAATCCCCACATTCATTATAAATCAAACATCTTATAGAATTTCCTACAACTATCCAGAGTCGGAAACCTCCACCAATAACTTTATAACTGTTGACAACTAGTAAATGCTAAAAATGGCAACGGAGGGCAGTACTCCTAATTCAGCGTAAAATACTTCGTAAAGTAGTAATTTTAAGCTGTTGCTCCCGCGTCGTAGCGTAGCGTTCCGCGTGTATTAATTGTTTGAGCAGTTTCTTGCTGAATTCCGGATCAGCTTTTGTGTCTGTGCTTTCAAGATTCAGTGCCAGAATCGACATTTGCACGTTTCGAATAATAAGTTTCGGCATCGTACGCAGCAAGATGTCTCTCTGTTTCAAAGCCTGGGCGATTTGGATATCAAATTCTGCCGACAAAGCCGCTTGTTTCAAAGCCTTTAAAGCAATAAAATAAGTTTCGATCCTGTCGTCTGTGTTCAACTGTGCCTGTGCCTCACGGATCAACCCAACGGCTTCCATGTAGTTTCTCTCAAATTCGGTCTCCTGCTGATCCGGTGTAAATACCGAACGCGGCAATTCTCCAACAGCTCGTGATACCAACAGGTCCGGTGGCTGAGTCAGACTCTGATCAGTAGAACTGTAAAAATTAACCACGATAGAATTACGCCCTGTAATTTCAATAAATGGAGGTAAATTCAACGCGTCCGGATTAACCATCGCACGCAGGATAACTCGTTTCTGGTGTTCTACATCTGTATCAAGTTCTACAAAACGCAAATATTCATGATTCTTGAAACCAGAAATTACACCTGTTTTTTCTGAGTTTGGAAAAATAATCTGTAGGAAAAATTGCGCTTTATATCTTCCTGTTTCCGGATCCTTCAATTTTAATTCAACCACTTGATAAGGGAAACGATCCGGACTTGTCTCAATCGGTCCGTCAAAAACAACCTCAATTCCAAAGCGCCAGATGTCACGCAACTCATCTTCTATCTGCAAAGGAATTTTTTTCAATTCTATGACTTTAAAGGTTTTCCTCAATACTTTGACGTTTTCAGGAACCTCAGCTAAAAAGGCAGAACGTTGCAGCAAAGCGAAAGCATCGTTATAAGTGAAGAATTCGCGTGTACCGTTTTCCAGTTCTAGAACATAACGATAACGATCACCTAATTTATCGGTGCTTAAAAATTTACTGTCTTCAGGTTCGAGAATGCGAAAACGCTGGACGCCTAATACCAGGCTTTTAGCTTCAAGAATGTCATGCCTACCGTAAGTTTTAACAAATGCAGTCGCGGTCAGAACGCTGCGGTAAAAATCATTCTTCTCCAGTACGCCAAAATCAGTGCTTTCCGCAGAAGGAAAAACAAGCGCCCTGTTGTTACTGAGTATCAGTTCATCCGTTTGTGTCCACTCACGAATACGGTTTAGCAGCCACTTTCGGCTTGATCCGTCATCAAGAATTGCCTGCAGATAATAATCCTCTTTACCTCTGTTTTTTACAAAGACAGAGGATATTTTTATGGCTTTGAAATATCCATGATCCAGGACAGCAGCCAGTGCGAGAGCTTTTTGCCGTGAAGTATATTCCGGAAAAGCAAATGCTGACTGGCTTAAGCAAGCTTGAAAAAGAAAAACCGCAAGAGTGATTATGTATATTTTTTTATTCAAAATTCTTTCCCACATAAATTTCAACATCGGTTGACAGTTTACTGTTTCTGCTTTCCGGCACTGGTTCAAGCACCTGTTCTCCCGGCAGGACCTCTGCCAGAATCAAAGCTGCCTTTAACAAGTTTGCATGAAAATATATTTTGGTTTTGGGCAGAATCGTCTGTTCACGTACCGATGAGATATTGACTATATTCAACTTCATGCCCATCCGCTTTTCTATTGTTCTTTTCTGCTTGCGGTCCAGCATTACAGCAAAACTCTGTGCTGCTCCGAGTTTAGGGGACGCGTTTAGCACTGCGACATTCAGTTGATCGAAGTGACGGTAAGACATTAGGGCTGTGACAGGGTGCAGTAAGAGCTGTTCACGCGGTGTTATTTTGACTGGTCCCAACTCAGCTTTAACTGGACTCGTAATTTGCATTCCTTCGGAGGCAACAGTGGAGACCACCTTTATTTGCTTTCTTTGTAAAGCAAAGGTTAATTGTCGTGAATCGGATCTTTTTGTATCAAGCACGAGGAAGTGCTTTTCTTTACTTGAAACAGTAAATGTAACCAGGAAGTTGATTTCACCGTTTTCTGTTTTTGTAATTTTTTCCGCCAGGCTCATTTTCTCCAAAATACCGGACAAAGCAAAAGATGTAATATCCCGTTCAGGCAGCAGGATATTATTGATGAATGTATTGGGGAGAATAACTGAGGTTTCAGTCTTCGAGCTTCCCTGAGTAATATTGATATGAGGGAATTGCCCCGGATCAAAAAAACCCTTGAAGGTCAAGTATGGTATGTTTTTGTCTACAAACAATTCGAATCGATCAAGCATATGACCGGAATTCGCTGACAACGACAAAGTCGCTGAAAAAAACATAATCAGCAGACTGAGAGCTAAAGTATATGAAGACTGCTTCATTAAATTGCAGTGGCTAAGGTGCATGATTAGGGTCTCCTGCCAGTACAACCCCGGTGGAGACACGCACTCTTAAATGCAGAAAATGAGCCACTAGAACAAAGCAATCACGAATCTGAAGAATCGTCAGAGCTCGGCGGGTCTTGAGGTTCCTCAGGAACGTCTTGCTGAACTGTGTTTTCAGGAGCATTATCCGGCCCTGAGTCCGCTGTTCCGTCTGTTGAATTTGCGACGCCAGGAGGATTTTCACCGTCTGCAGTAGTCTCTTCATCATTTTCACCTTCAATCACAGGCGCAATACCGATCACCTGTTCGTCCTTCTCAAGGCGGATCAGACGGTTACCCTGAGTGACCCTTCCTATTGTACGGATATTTTCTACAGGAATCCGGATCAATTTACCAAACTGAGTGATCAGGAAAAGCTGGAAATGTTCTTCAACTTCGAGCACATTCACAACCGGACCATTTGCTTCAGTAATCCGGATGGTACGCATACCGTAGTTGCCTCTGTTTTTCGCCAGTGTATAATCTTCGATCGGTGTCTTTTTACCAAATCCGCCTTCCGTAACCGTCAGTAATCCACCTGTACCTTTGAGTGCCAACGCTGAAACGACCCTGTCACCCTCACGCAGTCTTACACCTCTCACTCCGCGTGCCTGACGTCCCATAGGACGCAAAGTAGACTCGTTAACACGCAGTCCCATACCGTCACGTGTCGCAAAAAACAACTGCTGATCACCCTCTGTCAGCTGTACCGAAATGACTGAATCACCTTCATCAAGAGTAATTACACGCAGACCCGTCACCCGTATCTTTGCACAATCGAGCATGGGTGTTTTTTTAGCAACACCGCGTTCAGTGCAGAGGAAAATATATTTGTTCTGGGCTTCCTTTGGAACATTCAAACAGGAGCAGATCGTTTCACCTTCACGTAATGGCAGCAGATTGATAGCCGCTTTTCCACGTCCAGTCGGACCGGCTTGTGGCAGTTCAAAAACTTTCTTACGGAAAACCTGTCCTTTGTTGGTGAAAAAGAGCAGATAATCATGCGTTGATGCGACGAATAACTGTTCTACAAAATCTTCATCTTTGGTACCCATGCCCAAACGACCCTTTCCTCCACGACGCTGCAATCTGTATTCACTGACCGAACTGCGTTTGATATAACCTTCCCGAGAAAGCGTAACCACCATGTCTTCTTCATTAATCAGTTCTTCGATGAGAATTGAACTGTCACCTTCAATAATTTTTGTTCGACGTTCATCACCATATTTATCCCTGATTTCGATACTCTCGTTACGGATAATATCGATGACACGTTCATCTTTGTCCAAAATATCCTTGTAATCCGCAATCGCTTTGCCGACTTCCTCATGTTCAGCACGAATTTTATCCTGCTCCATACCTGTCAAGCGTTGCAATTTCATGTCTAAAATACCATGTGCTTGACGTTTTGAAAGCCCATAATTTTCCGTCAGAACCGCTTCTGCGGAAACTCCGCTATCTGCTTTCCGAATAATTTCAAGTACCGCATCCAGATTTTCGAGCGCGATCGTCAGGCCTTCCAACAGGTGCATCCTGTTTTCCGCCTGTCTCAATTCATAACTTGTGCGGCGGACAACTACTTCAATCCGGTGCTGCAGAAAGAACTCCAGCATCTGCGTCAAAGCCAGAATTTTCGGTTGCTTGTCCACAATGGAAAGCATAATAATTCCGAAACTTGACTGCAGAGAAGTATGTTTGTAAAGATTACTCAAAACTACTTCCGGATTTTCTCCACGTTTCAGTTGGATGAAGATACGCATACCTTTGCGGTCAGATTCATCACGTAAATCCGAAATTCCGTCCATCTTTTTATGACGTACAAGATCAGCAATTTTTTCCAGCAGAACTGCCTTATTGACCATGAACGGCAGTTCGGTCACAATAATCAACTCACGCCCGTCTTTAGTTTGTTCAAAATGACTTTTTGCACGTATCCGGATTATTCCACGGCCTGTGGTGTAAGCGTCATAAATTCCGCTTTTACCGATGATCGTTCCACCGGTTGGAAAATCAGGTCCAGGAATAAACTCCATCAAATCCTGATTAGTACAATTTTCACGATTATCCAGATAATAAAGCAGGGCATTCATTACCTCAGTTAAATTGTGCGGAGGGATGTTACTTGCCATCCCCACAGCAATTCCGGTCGAACCATTGGTGAGTAAATTCGGAACCCTGGAAGGTAAAACAGAAGGTTCAATCAACGAGTCATCATATGTTGGAACAAAATTAACCGTATCTTTTTCCAAATCTGCCAGCAACTCATGTGCGATTTTCCGCATCCGGACTTCTGTGTAACGCATTGCTGCGGGAGAATCTCCATCAACTGAACCGAAATTTCCCTGACCGTCAATCAATTGATAGCGCATCGAAAAAGGCTGGGTCAAGCGTACCACAGTGTCGTAAATTGCCTGGTCACCATGAGGATGATATTTTCCCATCACGTCACCTACCACAGTTGCTGATTTGCGGTAAGGTTTATTGAAATCGTTCCCCTGCTCACTCATCGAAAACAATACACGCCGATGCACAGGTTTTAAGCCGTCCCGGACATCCGGCAGAGCACGGCCGACAATGACGCTCATCGCATATTCCAAATAGGAATCGCGCATTTCGTGGACAATGTCCGTTTCAAGAATAGTTTCACTCATGGTTCAATATTATTTAAATATTAGTTTGCTTTTCAGGATACTGCCTGTATTTCAAGATAGTTGGAATAAGTATGAGGCGCTGGGATTGATCTTCATCAATACTCAATTAGTTTCAACTTCATAAACATGATCGCGTTTTTGAAGTACGACAACTTTTTCCATCAAGTCACCCTGCTCAATTTCATTGACAACTTCCAGGCCGTCAGTGACTTTCCCAAAAACAGTGTGCTTACCATCTAAATGAGGGGTGGGGCCATGTGTGATAAAAAACTGGCTACCGTTGGTCCCTGGCCCGGCATTTGCCATCGAGAGTACTCCTGCACTGTCATGCCGACGTTCCGAGGTACATTCATCATCAAAATTATAACCTGGACCACCTGTGCCTGTGCCTTCAGGACATCCGCCCTGTATCATAAAATCCGAGATTACACGATGAAAGTTCAGTCCGTCATAGTAACCCTTCTCAATGAGAGAAATCATATTTGCTACAGTGTTGGGTGCGTCGTCTTCAAACATTTCGACTGTCATATTTCCACGATCGGTCTGGATTTGAATTTGTGGAAGTCCTGCTGATATTTCTGTTTCGCTCATAGTCTTTAATTATTTGTGTGTTTAAGTTTTTGGAATTATTATTTAGATTCCGGAGAGTCAGTTTGATCACCGGCAGATAAAGCTGAAAGATCACCCAGCCCAAGGGAGGAAAGATCGAAGTTCGAAACTGCCGCGGAAGTTTCTGCATCAACCCACTGATCATTTTCAAACATGAGCAGTTTGGCTACTCCGCGAAAAGGATTAAATATTTTAAGGTATGAATCTTCATCCTCTCCTTCCAGTGTTAAATGAGTATCGGTCTCTTCAACAATTTTTCCTGCATATTTCACCGATAAGCCTTTTGGGAAAGTTACTCGTTTTTCTTCAATTTTCATAATTATCCAGTATATTATTGGCGCTTATAATCAATCATCTCTAGCCCCTAAGACCACTGAGGTTTTTTCTTATGGTTCCTAGCAGACTTAACGGCTATTATTTTGTTAAGCCGGTGTCAAAGTTTCTAAACGTGCAATCGCATGAACCGGCGCATTACTTCCGGCCATCAAGTCACCAAGAGCAGCATAGACCAGCCTTTGTTTTTCAAGTGTCCGTTTTCCCGCAAACACCGGAGACACTACCTGAATTTCAAAATGCCTGCCGTCACCACCAACTTGCGCGGTTGAATCCGGCACTGATGTTTCAATTGCCTGCTTGATTTGTTCTTCAATTGTTAGTTCACTAGCTGTTTCATTCATAAATCCTCCTGTCTACTAATTACATCCAACTTGGTTGAAAACGTTCTTCTTGTTCAGGTGGTTCAAACATAAATGATGTTTTGCAACCGCATGAACCTTTTGCCGATGGATTGTTGAATTTAAGCCCACGGTCCATCAAACCATAACTCCAGTCTATTTCTGTATCCTTGATGTAGAGATGGCTTTTTTTATCAACCAAAATTTTCAAATCCTGTGATTCAAACTCCAAATCAAATTTCGTTTTTTTTGAATCAAAATCCAAAGTATAAGTAAAACCGGAACAACCACCACCCTTGATACCTACACGGAGGCAGACATCATCTGTCACTTCGTTTTCCTGCATTATTTTGTGAATTTCCTTAGCTGCTTTTTCTGTCAGTGTTATCATAACGTCTCCTTTATCAGTGATCTTCGCTAACCAAGTTTCGATTCCATTCCGGTATTTCTACGATGATGGATTGAGATCCGTTCGGTACGCACTGGCAGGCCAAACGTGATTGTGGCTCCAGTCCGGGCGCTAAATCCAGCATATCTTCTTCATCATCAGTTGCCTCATTACAGCTTTCCAGCCCCTGACGTACAACGATATGACAGGTGGAGCAAGCACAGACTCCTCCGCAGGAGTGGTCCATCTCGATACCTGCAGCTAAGGCAGCATTCAGAATTGAACCCGGAAGACCATCGTTTTCAGTTGTTATTTTTTCAGCTACTATTTCTACCATTTTCTTCATCGGTAGAAAGGTAACATTATAGTTTTGCTGAGGCAACTCAAACTCAGCTTTCTCTATATAAGGATTTGTGCCTGCCATTATCTGTTTAAACAATTTTTTAGGTGCAACTTCAATCCTCAAATTATACTGACTTTAACGCAGAAAATCAATGCAAGAACCAAGATTTTAAGTTTTCGTCTCAAGAGGATGCCGGCCCTTAAAATGACCCAGAAGAACTTCGCTGAAAGTGGCAGTAAAAATGAGAATAAAGAAAATTATCTTGCCCCTTCGACTTCGTATTTAAAGGTTA
>JAPKDT010000364.1 GCA_028822475.1 SAR324 cluster bacterium | reverse complement strand
GCGGTCTTTACTGCAAACGCGAGTGGAGCACTTAAACTTGTAGGCGAAGCTTACCCTTTTGCTTCAGGAGGACAGTATGCGTTGACTTTCGACAATCATAACTCGGTCAACGGCATTCGTGAATTTGCTCGTAGCAAGGGTGCTCATGTACAGTATGTTCCGGTTGGCTTTCCAGATTTGAGAATTGAACAGGACAGTCTGGATAAGGTGCTAGACTCTGCAGACAAATCTGCAAAAAACCTCTTTGCTTTTCCGGCACAGTCAAATTTTTCAGGAGTCAAGCATCCTTTGTCCTGGATTGAATACGCACAGAAAAAAGGCTGGGACGTTCTCCTCGATGCTGCAGCTTTTGTTCCGGCAAGCAGGCTTGATCTGAGTGCGCTAAGTCCAGATTTTGTCTGTATTTCATTTTACAAAATGTTCGGTTATCCGACCGGAATTGGGATGCTGCTGATCCGGAACAGCAGTTACGAAAAACTGGAACGTCCCTGGTTTGCGGGAGGCACAGTTAATTTTGCAAGTGTGCAGGGTAATAGTCATTATTTAGCAGGCAATGAAGCTGCATTTGAGGACGGAACAATCAACTATCTTAATATCCCTGCTGTTAAAATGGGACTGCAGCATCTTGAAAAAGTTGGAATGGAATTAATCGGGATTCGTGTACGTGACCTCACAGACTGGATTTTGAAAGAACTGTTTGCTCTCAGACACAGTAACGGCAAGCCAATGGTGCGGATCTACGGACCGGTAAACATGGAAGAGCGTGGTGGTACAGTTACTCTCAATTTTTATTCTCATGAAGAATACCTGCTGGATTATCGACGCATTGAAGAGTTAGCCAACGCAAAGGGAATATCGCTGCGTACAGGATGTTTTTGCAATCCTGGTGCCGGAGAAACGGCAGAAGGACTGACTCCGGAAGATATGCAGGCCGCTTTCAAAGAGGGTGAAAATATCAGTCTACCCAGATTTGTGCAAATGATTCAGCACCGCGGAAATAAAAGTGCAGGTGCAATAAGAATCTCGGTGGGGCTGGCTTCCAATTTTGAGGATGTTTACAGCTTTTTAGCATTTGCCGCAGCATTCAGGAACAAAAGCAACCTCAACATTGGTAAAGTCACAATGGATATTGCCAATTGCCGTGTTATACGTGATGGAAGTTGATTGATGTACTCTCTTTTGTCCCTGAAGTTTACGGATCTTGTGAATTACCTGAGAGGGGGCTCCAATGCTAATCATTTGAAGAAAAGCGTTCCTCCAACTTGCTCCATGCGTTGAATCCTATCATTTCATTGAATTCATCAAAATTTACACCCTCTCCTTCAAGATTAAGTTTTCCCCCTTTTAAATCAGTTAGAGCACGCTGCATTGTCTGAACAATCCTGAAAATAAGTGAAACAGGGTAAGCGACCATCGCAAAACCAATTTATCAAAATTAAATGTTGAAACCAGATTTGAATTAAAATTTCTTTGGTTTGGGGATAAAGTTATGAGTATGTTTTTAGAGATGCCCTTAATTATGTAACTGAAACGCTT
>JAPKDT010000093.1 GCA_028822475.1 SAR324 cluster bacterium | reverse complement strand
TTTTTGTCAAGTGTTTTTTTGAATAAATGAATTTTCCCAGATCTATTCTAAGTACATCAAAGCAAAATTTTTCCTGATGATACTAACTATCTTAACTGTTTTTTTTCTTTTTTGGAAGATACAAATCAGTGATCGTACCTTCAAAAGCCTCTGCAGCAAAGGCGACGGTTTCAGAAAGTGTAGGATGAGGATGTATCGTCGAAGCTAAATCCTCTGAATCACAGCCCATCTCAATCGCCAGGACACCTTCTGCAATCAAATCACCGGCATTTGGTCCGACAATTCCAACACCTATGACACGCTTAGTGCCTTCTTCAAAAATAACTTTGGTCATTCCTTCACTACGTCCCAGACATAAACTACGCCCACTTGCGGCCCAGGGGAAATTTCCTTTTCCAAAAGCAATACCTTCTTTTTTGGCCTGCTCTTCCGTAATTCCTGCCCAAGCGACTTCTGGATCTGTATAGGCCACCGAGGGGATGGTACGGGCATCAAAATGACTTTTCATTCCAGAAATAACCTCTGCCGCGACTTTTGCTTCGTGAGTTGCTTTGTGTGCCAACATCGGCTGCCCAACAATATCTCCTATTGCAAATATATTTGAGACATTAGTACGCATTTGCGAGTCAGTCTTTATGAAACCTCCATCATCTACAGCAACTCCGGCTTTTTCAGCAGCAATCCGCAAACCATTTGGGGTACGTCCCACAGAGCTGAGAATTCGATCAAACATCTGTGGTTTTTCCGGCGCATTTTTTCCTTCAAAATGTACTTTCAATCCTTTTTTCTGAGCTTCCACTTTTGTCACTTTAGTTTCCAGCCAGATATTTTCATACTGTTTTGAAATACGCTTTTGAAACGGACGCACAATATCACGGTCCGCACCTGTCATCAATCCGTCGAGCATTTCCACTATGGTGATTTTAGAACCCAGTGCATGATAAACAGTGGCCATTTCCAGACCAATTATGCCTCCACCTATCACCAGCAAATGTTCGGGAATAGCAGTCAGTTCCAATGCACCTGTTGAATCAATGATACGTGGATCTTCCGGCAGGAAAGGTAATTTAACCGGTTGTGAACCTGCGGCAATAACTGCGTTTTCAAAATGTATCGTGCTTTTTTTGGCTTCAGCATCAGTGACACAAAGATGATTCTGATCCACGAACTCACCAACGCCACTGACGATTTGTACCTTGCGTTGTTTGGCCAGACTTTTCAAACCAGCGGTCAGTTGATTTACAATTCCGTTTTTCCATTCACGAAGTTGATCCAGATTAATTTTTGGTTTACCAAAAGAAATCCCATGTTCATTCATAGACTCAGTTTCATCGATTACTTTTGCAGCATGGAGCAGAGTTTTGGACGGTATACAACCCACATTTAAACACACTCCACCGATACGCTTGTAACGTTCCACTAAAACTACGTTCTGCCCCAGATCAGCTGCACGAAATGCCGCAGTGTAACCACCGGGTCCTGAACCAAGCA
Source organism: SAR324 cluster bacterium (assembly GCA_028822475.1). GTDB lineage: Bacteria > SAR324 > SAR324 > SAR324 > NAC60-12 > Arctic96AD-7. The sequence goes on along the minus strand of JAPKDT010000093.1, from coordinate 6,580 downwards.
CCAGCACATCACAGCTTATGTCAGCTTTTCCGGAATAGGATTCAGCAGCTTCAGGAGCAGGCATTGATTCTACACTTTTCTCTGCAGAGTCTACTTTTTCATTTGACTGCTTGTTATTTTTTTCAGTTGATATTTCAGTCTCTTCCATTTTCAAAATCAATGTTCCTGCAGAGACTTTATCACCTACTTTTACCTTTATTTCACGGACAACTCCAGCAGTTGGTGAAGGAACTTCCATTGTGGCTTTATCACTTTCCACAGAAATAAGAAGATCTTCCGGAAGAACCTTATCGCCAATTTTACAAATTATTTCGATAATTTCCACATCCTGAAAATCACCAATATCCGGGACTTTTATTTCAGATAAGCTCATAGTGACATCCTCCGTAAATCACCCAGAATATTGCACAGGTCCACCATAAAACGTGCTGCCTGAGCTCCATCAATCACCCGGTGGTCATAAGTCAAATCCAAAGGCAACATCAACCGCGGCAAGAATTCACTGCCGTTCCAAACAGGCATCATTCTGGAACGAGTTACGCCGAGAATTGCAACTTCCGGAGCATTCACCAGCGGTGTAAAAGAAGTCCCGCCGATTCCGCCTAAACTGGAAATACTGAAACATCCACCCTGGAGGTCGCTGCTTTTTAATTTTTTTGTGCGGGCACGTTCACCAAGCTCGCCCAATTCTTTTGCCAGCTCAAGCAAACCTTTATGTTCCACATCCCTGATTACCGGAACGACCAAACCGTCAGGAGTATCAACTGCAACTCCAATGTGCAGATACTTCTTCAAGACTATATTTTCACGGTCAGCAGTTAATGATGAATTGAAATTAGGATGTTTGTGGATTGCCACCGCAGATGCTTTCAGCAAAAAAGCAAGGGCAGTAACCCTCACACCCTGCTTTGCGGCTTCGTCTTTAAGCGATTTACGGAAATATTCAAGTTCCGTAATATCTGCTTCATCGTGATGAGTCACTATTGGCAGGTTAAGCCAGCTTCGATGTAGATTTATGCCGGTCTTCTTTTTGATCCGTGAAAGCGGCTGAATTTCAACTGGACCAAACTTACTGAAATCTATCTCTGGCATTTCCGGAATTCCAGTTCCTGCTGCTGTTGTACTTCCTGACGCTATTCCGCCCAATGCCTGCTTTACAAATTCCTGAACGTCTTCTTTGGTGATCCGCTGCTTGCGTCCTGAACCCTGAACACGGCTCAAGTCAACTCCTAATTCACGGGCGAATTTACGAATGGATGGACTGGCGTGTGCCCGTAAAAATTCTTTTTGTTCAACAGGCATCGCTATTGGTGGTGGACGTAGAACACGTTCTGCAATATTTGATTCTGAACTTACTGACTCTGCTTTGACAATAGCGTCGTCCGCAGATTTTTCCGGTGAAGTTGTCAGAGTGGATGCAGTTGATGATGCAGTTTCTTGAGATATTATCCCGGCTATTTCTGGTGATGTTTCCGGAGAATCCTGTTCGATTTCTTCCACCTTTAAAGTAAGAATCAGGCCGTCTTGTGAAACTTTGTCTCCGGCTTTTATTTTTAAATCTTTTACTGTACCAGCAAAGGGAGATGGCACATCCATTGAAGCTTTATCGCTTTCCAATGTGATCAATGGATCTTCCACTGCAACCGTGTCCCCGGACTTGACCAGCACTTCAATAACTTCAATTGCGTCAAATTCACCTATGTCTGGAACAAGTACGTCTTTAATTCTGCTCATGCGGATTCTCCTCAGGCCAACAATGGATTATTTTTTTCGGTGTCAATTCCGTATTTTTTTAAGGCAGACTTCACCGTTTTAGCTGAAATGCCGCCTTCTCCAACAAGTGCGTTTAATGCCACTACAGTAATGTAAAAACGGTCCACCTCGAAATGTTTGCGCAGAGCTTCTCGCGAATCACTCCGGCCGAAACCATCTGTTCCAAGCACAGCATAAGATCTAGGTACATAAGCACGTATCTGGTCTGCAAATAGTTTTACATAATCGGTTGCTGCGACTACAGGCCCTTCAGTACTTTCAAGACATTGTGTTACATGGCACTGGCGAGCCTTTTTATCCGGATGCAGCAGGTTCCAGCGTGAAACTTCGTCTCCGTCACGTTTCAATTCATTAAAACTGGGGCAACTCCAGATATCCGCCTGTACCTTAAAGTCTTTTTCCAGTAATTCGGCGGCAGCGATCACTTCACGCAGAATAGATCCTGAACCTAATAACTGTACTCTAGTTTTTCCCTTTTTAGCCTTTTTAAACAAGTACATGCCTTTTACAATGTCTTTTTCCTGCCCCTTGCTAAGACCGGGATGTGAATAATTTTCATTCATCGTGGTGATGTAATAAAACACATTTTCCTGTTTTTTGAACATACGCTGCATTCCGTCCTGCAGAATCACCATCAGTTCATATGAAAAAGTAGGATCATAAGAAACACAGTTAGGCACATTGCCGGCCATGATTTGACTGTGACCGTCTTCATGCTGCAAACCCTCACCGTTAAGCGTGGTACGTCCGGAAGTTGCACCGATCAAAAATCCGCGTGCCTGCATATCACCCGCGGCCCAAACCAGATCACCAATCCGCTGAAAACCGAACATAGAATAGAAGATGTAAAACGGAATCATCTGCATTCCGGTATTGGTATATGCCGTCGCTGCCGCAATCCAAGAAGACATTGCACCGTCTTCAGTGATGCCTTCTTGCAATAATTGACCGCTCTGATTCTCCTTGTAGTACATGAGTTGATCACGGTCAACTGGTTCATATTTCTGCCCCTCATGAGCGTAAATTCCGATTTGGCGGAACATCCCTTCCATGCCAAATGTCCTTGCTTCATCAGGCACAATCGGCACGATACGCTGGCCGATATTCTTGTCTCTGCACAATAAGGTCATTGCCTGCACAAGTGCCTGTGTAGTTGAAATTTCCCGCTCACCGGTATCCTGTAATAAACGCTCAAAGACAGTCAAAGCTGGAATTGTCAGCGAGTCGCCTTTTAATCTTCGAACGGGGAGATATCCACCAAGAGAAGTACGGCATTCCTTTAGATAGGCAACTTCAGGTGCATCATCCGGCGGTCGGTAAAACGACATTTGCTCCACTTCTTCGTCGGAAATCGGCACTCGGAAACGGTCCCTGAAACTTTTCAGGTCAACCATTTTCATTTTCTTCTGGGAGTGAGTAATATTGATCGCTTCTCCTGAACCGCCCATGCCGTAACCCTTGACCGTCTTGGCCAGAATCACCGTTGGCTGATCAGTATGATTAACAGCGGAATGGTAAGCTGCGTAAATTTTGTGAGGGTCGTGCCCGCCGCGGTTCAGTCTCCAGATATCCTCATCCGACATATTGGAAACCATCTCCAACAGTTCAGGATATTTGCCAAAAAAATGAGCCCTTGTATAAGCACCACCTTTCGCTTTGAAAGCCTGATATTCACCATCAATGGCTTCATCCATCCGTTTACGCAGCAAACCCTCTTTATCCCTCTCGAGCAAAGGATCCCAGTAAGAACCCCAGATCAGTTTAATCACATTCCAGTTTGCACCACGGAACTCACCTTCAAGTTCCTGAATTATTTTCCCATTTCCACGTACCGGACCGTCTAGCCTTTGTAAATTGCAGTTAACCACAAAAATAAGATTGTCCAGTTTTTCACGCGCAGCCAGCCCGATTGCTCCCAGAGATTGCGGTTCATCCGTCTCACCGTCCCCCAGAAACATCCAAACTTTACGTCCCGATGTGTCTGCCAAACCTCGGTTATGAAGGTATTTTAGGAAACGTGCCTGATAAATCGCCATGATAGGCCCAAGTCCCATTGAAACAGTTGGAAACTGCCAAAAGTCATTCATTAGCCAGGGATGCGGATATGAAGGAACTCCATGACCTTCTGACTCACGGCGGAAGTTGTCCATCTGCTTTTCAGTCAACCTGCCTTCTAAAAATGCACGGGCATAAATTCCTGGTGCTGAATGTCCCTGAAAAAAAACTAAATCACCACCGTGATCTTTAGATGGTGAACGCCAAAAATGATTGAAACCAATATCGTAAAGTGTAGCGGAGGAAGCAAAACTTGCGATGTGACCGCCAAGATCGGCTGAGTCTCGGTTAGCACGCATGACCATCATTGCCGCATTCCAGCGGATTATGGAGCGAATTTTAGATTCCATTTCCTGGTCACCTTGTGAGCGTACTTCAAGTTCCGGAGGTATTGTATTGAGGTAAGGTGTCTTTGCAGAATAAGGACTGCCTGCACCGGACAAAACAGCCTGGTCTGCTAATTGACGCAGAAGGAATTGTGCCCTTTCATGACCATCCCTTTCAACAACCGCTTCCATTGCCTCAACCCATTCCAGTGTTTCCTGCGGATCTAAATCGTTTTTGATATTTGAAGTCATTGTTGAATCTCTTCAGTTGGAGTTAGGAACCTGCACTTTGAGTGACGTGAAAAAGACAATATAAACGATGAGTCATTTCGACTGTGGGAGAAATCTTAATAATGCCGATCTTTAAAAAGTTTTAATTCTACAATTTGTCATTTTGTAGGTAGTGGTTAAATACAGGCAATAGATAATGAGGTAAAATGATTAAGGTCCTGCAGTAAATAATTCTTGCTTATTTTTCAGCTGAACTTCTTTTTTTCGTGAGATACTAAGAACTATCATGGTCGAAAATACTTAACCACCGTTATTGCTGCATTTCTCAACAGAAGACTCAGAATTAAATGGAGCATATTTTATAGGAGGTCTTCTCCCCATATTCTTTAACATTTCGGCAGAGTAGACAAGACCTTTTCGTAATACTGTGAATTTTTTTGAGCGTTCATTTGACAAAATTTTCGCCTCCCTACTTACACTTTCAGAGTAGAGAATATCAGGTTTCACAGGCCCCGTCTCACGTGCCCTTGTTGTAGAGATATTCTGAGCTTGACGGCTGGTGTCTTCTGAGTAGAGAGCACCCTGTTTGTTGGGTCCTGTATCCCGTGCACGGTTTTTAGAAATTACAAATGCTTTACGGCTGATCTTTTCATTTTCTTCAGGATTCAACCGAGGTGGCTGATAAAGTTTGATACTGCTGATTTTTGAATAAGAAGTTTCAAAAGGTTTTTGCACAAACCAGCGGTTTTTTTTAACCATACTGGAAGTTATCAAACCGGCGTCCACCATTTTAACGGCTGCAGTTTTTGCTTTAGCTTTCTTGCTTTGGACAACAGATTTCTTGATAAGATAATATTTTATTACACGTCCATTTGTTTTCTGTGCCGCAACCCTTGCTTTTTTAAGTTTATTAGCTTCTAAACTATTTGCATTCCTAACGTATTTTTGAAGTTCTTTATCATGACTCTCAGCCTTCAAATTTGCACCTAAAAATAAATTCTCCGAAAAACAAAACAGACAGAGAATAATAAATTTAAGAGACGACACCAAATACACGGGTTTCGTTGACAAGCCTATACGCACGGTGTTTTTTCGTAACAAATTGAAGTGCAAACTGTATCTCAACATCATCCTTCGGCTCTTGCAAACATTAACATGAGCTGTAATCTTGTCATTGGGTAGTTCCAATAATTTAATATATGTGTTAATCTCAGGCAAATTCCTGCTTTCTGTTTGAAGTAGACTACAGAAAACAGGATACCGGTGATTCCTGATTTGAAATTTAAATTTCCGCAAAATGCAAAATCAAATTCCCGACCAAGTACCTTCTTCGGAAGAAATTTACAATAAAATGATTCGAGACACTTTTGATGTTTCCGAAATCTACACCAGTCAGGAAGAAGATAGTTTCCCCGGTGAAGGTTTTTCAATGCAGATCGGTAGTGACTCTGATTCAAAAGACAATTTTCTGGTTCAGAAAATTGTGAACACATTAACGGCTCAACTACAGGACTTCCTGCCTGGAGCATTTAAAATCACTCCTCTACCTGAACAATGCCTTTCTTATGCCAACTTACACAGTTGGTCTCCCGGGCGTTCTTATTTTTCATTGTTTGAGATGGAACAATCAAAATCAGTCTGGATTTTACATCTCAGCCGTTCCGTAGGAGAGGGATTTGCTTCGCTGTCTCACAGCAAAAATTCAAAAATTTACCGCAATATTTATCATAATTTACGTGAAGCGGATTCCGTAATTTATCTTGAAACAGCAGAAATGCTGCGTGATTTGTTCGGTAGTTTACTGGAACTCTGGCCTGCGAGTGACAAATTAAAAGTCGCACGTTGTCGTCATATCCTACAATTGGGTTTTCTTAGGAGCATTGCTCAGGCTGAGGAATATGTCGTTTTGCCGTTCTATCTGGACAATAATGAGTGTTCCGGAGAAATAAATTTAGTATTTCCGAAACGATATCTTTTAAACATTGTTGGTGCCTGAAAATGAACGCAGTGCAATCTGAACGCTGTTTCCAGATTGCACAAAACAGAGACTTTGTCTCCTTCGTAAAAGTTCCTAAAACAAGCAATAGAAATGGAGTATTTTTCATAATCTACTTCACTTCGAGCTTTAAGCCTTTTTACCGGAAATACAAAATAATGAGTCAAAAATAAATTTAGCTGAAACATCAAAATTGGAG